>JASHOO010000159.1 GCA_030041035.1 Bryobacteraceae bacterium
TACAACAACAGCGGCGGCACGCTCTACGAGTTGACATTGGACGACTTTTAGGGCTGAAGTGAACGTTGATCCAGAAGGATAGCCTCAAACGCGGTTTGAACGGGGATTTGGTTGTAAAGGACTTCAGCTTCACAGTGACCGTTGATGGAGGAAGCGACCCGGCGAAATTTTGCAGGGGGACAATCAAACGGAGCCAAATCCCCACAAGCCTTCTTTCCGGTGACCAGGACACCGGGGCATTTCCGGCCGGTTGCCAAGGGCCGCTCGGCCGTGAGCAAGTATCCTGCGGCGTCACTGAGGCGGCGGCCATGGGGTCCAAATATTGAACGGAGCCGTGAGACTGCCGGCGGTTCAAGGCAGGCTTCTTCGAGTTGGATTAACCTGTTTTCCCCTCAACTCCCGAGTGGCCACCCGAAGGTTGTTTTCGCTGAGCAATCCACTTGGCTTTAAAGGCTTCTCGGAGACGTGCTGGGGTCGATCAGTTTAAGATAGCTAGTGGTAACAGCCCTTCCGTCCATTAATCCGGATCAATCCATCTGGGAAACACCGTTCCGAAGAATCCAGCGACTACGTGTAATCCGTCCCAGTTTGCTTGATGTCGCAGCCACCCCGAGGTAATGTCCACATGACAACAGATAGCTTCCGATATTGCCCATTAAGAGGACCTAAAATGAACGATTTGATTGGAGTGGAGAGGCTTGCAGAATGGCAACGGCTAAAAGCCCTCGTGCTCGACAGCGTCTCGTCGCCGATTACGCGGCGCGTTTATAACATGGCCCTTGACGAGTTCATTGCGTGGTACCAACAGGAGCCGCGGCCCGGTTTCAGCAAGGCAACGGTCAGCGCTTGGCGGGTATCACTCGAGGCCCGTGGTCTCGGATCGTCCTCCATCATCATCCGGATGTCCGCTATTCGCAAGCTGGCGGCAGAGGCGGCCGACAACGGGCTGCTGGCGCCCGAGCTTGCCGCTGGCATCGCCCGCGTGAAGAGCGCAAAGTCCGTGGGTGTCCGGGCCGGCAACTGGTTGTCGCTCAAGCAGGCGCAGGCGCTGCTTTGCGCGCCGGATATCGATACCACTAAAGGTCTGCGCGATCGAGCGATCCTCGCCGTCCTACTGGGCTGCGGCCTGCGGCGCTCCGAGGTGGCTGCGCTGACGTTCGCGCACGTCCAACAGCGCGACGGCCGGTGGTGTATCGTGGACCTCGTGGGCAAACACGGCCGCATCCGGACAATCCCCATGCCGAGTTGGGTGAAAATCGCCATCGATGCGTGGGCCTCAACGGCGGGCTTGGTGGGCGGGCCAGTGTTCCGGCCAGTCAATCGTGGCGACCGTGTGTCCGGTTATAGGCTGAGCGAGAAGGTAGTTTGGCAGGTCATCCGGCCGTACGCCGAAGTGACTGGCGTTCCTGGCATCGCTCCCCATGATTGCCGCCGCACCTGCGCCAAGTTGTGCCGAGCGGCCGGGGGCGAGTTGGAACAGATCCAGTTACTTCTGGGGCACGCCTCGGTTCAAACGACCGAGCGATATCTTGGGACAAAACAAGATCTGGTGAACGCACCCAACGACGCGATCAGGCTAAGGTTGCCCGTGTAGCCTCGAAGGCGTCGCTCACAGTTGCCAAAAGGCGCGAGCCACAGATTAACCAGTTGGTCGCGACGATTGATAAGTCACGGAGAAAATCGTATCGGCGAGCCAGCGCTTGAATTCCGGGTTGTCGCTGAACTGCTTAAACAGCTCGGTATCGTCTTTCATTAGCCCGATCAACACCCGGCTCAGCGCCTTATCATGCTCAATCCGGGCGTTCTGCTTATCTGAATGCTGCGAGGCGTTCTGAAAGGCCGTATCGGCCGCAACGCGAGCCGGAATCTCCTCGGTGATCAGTTTGTGGACGCGATCCTCGTCGGACCAGGCGATATTTCCGAACTGGTCGTTGAACGTCTTGAGGATGTTGGACAGGAGATCCAACTCGGGTTCGGGCTTGTGACCGCCGCCGCTCGTGGGAATCGGGGCAATCTCCGCGTCCTTGTCGGGCAGTTGGATTTTGACGGCGGACTGTTTCTCAAGACGGTAGCTGTCCATGTCGATGGCTTCGAGAATCCCGCGGGACAGGTCTTCCTCTTTCGGAGCGGGCAATTTCGGCGTGAGGAAATTAAGGAAGATGGACAGCCTCTCCCAATCCGCGTTGGTGTAGGGCAGGATCGACGCTAGGAACTCATAGGTGCGGATAAAAGCCTTCGCTTTACCTTTGAAATCCACCTGGCCGCTTTCGTCGAGCTGGTTATACAACGCGACGCAGGCGTCCAGGATGGGGTCGAGACGGTCTCTTTGCGCTCCGCCGAGGTACAGATCGGTGAAGTTCTGAACCTGATGGTTAGCGTACACCTGGTAGCCGTCGAGCGCGGCTTTGAGATCGTGGAGTTTGTTGGGGTCGGTCTCCTCGCTGAGGATCGTCGTGCGGTAATAATCGGCAAACGCGGCCTCGATCCCCGCGGCGTCGTTCATGAAGTCGAGCACGAATACATCGTGCTTCTGCGGATGCGCCCGGTTCAGCCGCGAGAGAGTCTGCACCGCCTGGATGCCGGCGAGCGGCTTGTCCACGTACATTGTATGCAGCAACGGTTCGTCATAGCCGGTTTGAAACTTGTCGGCGCATATCAGAAACCGGTACGGGTCGTCGGTAATCCGGTCGGCCATCGCGCTTGACGGAAAGCCGTTGAGCGAAGCTTCGGTCACGTCGATGCCCTCGTACTCGAATTCACCGGAGAACGCGACGATGGCCTGGTATCGGCTCTTGCGCTCCTTCAGGTAATCCTGGAAATGGTGGAAATACAAAATAGCGCGCTCGACGCCGCTGCAGACGACCATGGCGCGCGCCTGCCCGCCGATCTTGTTGAGGGCCAGCACCTGCTCGTGAAAATGATCGACCATAATCTCGGCTTTGAGCCGGACGGCGTGATCATTGCCCTCCACGAAGCGCCGGAGCTTCTTCCTGGCGCGTTTGGTGTCAAACTCCGGGTCGCCTTCCACAGTCTTAACGAGCTTGTAGTAGCTGTTGACCGGCGTGTAGCTCTTAAGCACGTCGAGGATGAAACCCTCCTCAATCGCCTGCTTCATCGTGTAACTGTGAAACGGCCGGTGCTTTACCTGCCCCGCCTCCGGCGGCATCGCCTCGCCGAATATCTCCAGCGTCTTGTTTTTCGGAGTGGCGGTGAACGCGAAATAGCTGGCGTTCGGCAGAAGCTTGCGCGATTCCATGATCCGGTTGATCCGGTCTTCGGGCGTTTCCTCTTCTTCGGCTTGCCCTCCCTCCGCAAGCGCCATGGAGAGCGCCGCGGAGGCTTTGCCACCCTGGCTGGAATGGGCCTCGTCGATTACGATCGCGAACATCCGCCCCCGGTGTTCGCTGCCGATTTCATCGATGATGAACGGGAACTTCTGCACCGTCGTGATGATGATCTTCCTGCCTTCCTCGATGAACCTGCGGAGATCCCCGGAATGTTCGGCATGCCCGACGGTGGCACTCACCTGGGCGAATTGCTTGATAGTGTCGCGAATCTGCTGGTCAAGAATGCGGCGATCGGTGACGACGATGATGGAGTCGAAGATGGTCAGATCGTTGTGTTTCAGGCCGATGAGTTGATGCGAAAGCCAAGCGATGGAGTTCGACTTGCCGCTGCCAGCGGAATGCTGAATCAGATAGCGCTTGCCCGCTCCGTGAGCGCGCGCATCCGCAAGCAGTTTGCGCACAACGTCGAGCTGGTGGTAGCGCGGGAATATCTGGACGTATTTCTTCTTGCCCGTCTTCTCGTTCTTGGTTTCGACAATCTGCGCGTAGTTCTCGATGATTTCGGTGAGCGCCTTGGGCGTGAGAAACCGCTTCCACAGGTAGTCGGTTTTTAGG
>JASHOO010000160.1 GCA_030041035.1 Bryobacteraceae bacterium
TGGCATCCAGGCTTTAGATCGCACGCAGCCGCTGTTGCCGCTGGGCGCCAAAAAGCCTCGGAGTTGGACCAACGAATACGTGCGCCACGGAACCCAGACACTCATTGCGGCCCTGGAAATCGCGACCGGCAAGGTCTTGGCGCATATCCGCAACCGCCGGACTTCGGTAAACTTCCTCCGTTTCATGAACCAGGTGATGCGATCCTACCCGGACCGCGAACTCCATGTCGTGGCGGACAATCTGAACATTCACAAAAATGGAGCTCTGCGCCGGTGGCTGGCGCGCCATTCTCGTGTGCGATTTCATTACACCCCGACACACGCATCGTGGGTGAACCTGATCGAGTGTTTCTTCAGTATCCTCAGCAAGCAAGGGCTGGCACACAGCGTCCAGCGTTGCAAACAGGATCTCAAGGATCTGCTCCAGCGATTTCTGGCAAGTTACAATGCCAGTTGTGGCCCGTTCACTTGGACCAAAGGCCCCGAGCAACTCCAGCACATCATCGAGACCACCAAGGACTATCAGGCGACCCATCCCCGAAAGCCGCGTCGCCGGAGAGCGCGGAGGAAGAAGAACGATTCTATAAAGGACTAACCGGACGATGCACTAGTCTGAATGGTGTTCTCCCCTGCGCTTTCGCACCTTTCTGTTGAAGAGTTGCTGCGAAAGCAGAAGCGCTTACGGCGCCAGTTCCTCGCGAACCAGAACGGGCCGCGGGAGTTGCGCATTGCGGTGCTGGGCGGTGTAACCACCGATGAAGTAGTGGGCCTGCTGGAACTCTTGCTTCTCGACGGCGGCTTCCGGCCAGTGTTCTACCAGTCCGAATACAACCGCTACTTTGAAGACGCGGTCTTGGAGCCAGGGAAGCTGGCGGAGTTCCGGCCGGAAATCGTCTACATCCATACCCACTGGATGAATGCCCGAAACAACAAGCTCGGAGCGGCGGCCACGGCCGCGGAACTTCAGGATGCGGTGGCGGCGGAGCTGGCCCGCTATCAGCAGATTTGGAATTCCCTTGACCAGGCGGTCGTTGCAACATCATCCAGAACAACTTTGAAACGCCCCCGGTCGGGCTGCTGGGGAATTCGGAATGCGTATCCGATAGCGGCCGGACACGCTTCATTTGGGAACTGAACCTTGCGTTTTCGAGGGCCGCCAGTAAGGGCCGCAAGCTCTTGATTCAGGACCTGAACAGCCTCGCCGCCACGATCGGTCACGCACAGTGGCACGATTGGACACGCTGGTTCAGCTACAAAATCCCAACCACACCGGAAGCGAGCCTGGCGATCGCGCGGTCAACGGCCGCCATCATCGCGGCGATTTTCGGGAAGTCAAAGAAATGCCTGGTGCTGGATCTCGATAATACGCTATGGGGCGGGATCATCGGTGACGTCGGCCGGGACCGGATTGATATCGGGAAGGAAACCCCGTTGGCCGAGGCCTATACGGCTTTCCAGCAGTACTGCCTGGACTTGCGCGGCCGAGGTGTCCTGCTGGCGGTATGTTCGAAAAACCAGCAGGAGATCGCCCGCGAAGGGTTTTCTCACCCCGACAGCGTGCTCAAGCTCGAGCACTTCTCCGCGTTCAAGGCGAACTGGGAACCCAAGCACGAGAATCTCCAGGCTATCGCGGCTGAGCTCAATCTCGGCCTCGACAGCTTCGTCTTTGTCGATGACAACCCCGCGGAGCGCGCCCTCGTGCGCGCCCAACTTCCGATGGTACTGACCCCGGAGGTGGGCAGCGATGTCAGCCTGTACCCGGCGATCCTCCAGGCCACCCGCTGCTTCGAGACGGTCCGCCTGTCCAAGGAGGACCTGGAGCGGGCCGACGCGTACACCGCCAACGCGGCCCGTGCTTCCACGGCGGCCAAGTTTGCGGATTACGGAGCGTACCTGGACTCCCTGCAGATGAGCGCCGAGATCGAACTCTTCTCGCCCGTCTATCTGGACCGCATCAGCCAGCTCATCAACAAGAGCAACCAGTTTAACCTCACGACCCGGCGCTTCACGTACGCCGAAGTCGAAGGGATGTCAAAGAATCGAGCCTACATTCCGCTGTACGGCAAGCTCGCCGACTCCTTCGGCGACAACGGGCTCGTTTCCGTGGTAATCGGGCGCCGCGAAGAGACGGTCTTGCACCTGGATCTCTGGCTGATGAGCTGCCGGGTGCTGAAGCGCGAAATGGAACTGGCGATGCTCGACGTCCTTGTGCAGCACGCCGCGTCCAGCGGCATCGAAACGCTCATCGGCTATTACTATCCGACCGCCAAAAAACAAGATGGTGGAGGACTTCTACCGCCAACTCGGCTTTTCATTCGCATCAACCGTCGGCGAGGGCTCCGTCTGGAGCCTGAACATCGCCGGCTACGTGCCGCGGACCCGGCACATCGCGATCTTGCAAAAGGTCACTGAAGCAAATCTATGAACAGCACTGAAATCATTGCAGAGCTACAGCCGATTTTTGCGGACATTCTGGACCTTCCGGATCTTCGGCTGACTGCCGAGACGACAGCCCCGGATGTGGAAGGCTGGGACTCGCTGGCCCACATCAACCTGGTGGGCGCAATCGAAAAGCATTACAAGCTGAAGTTCGCGCTGGGTGAGCTACAGGACCTCAACAACGTTGGCGATATGGCCAACCTGATCATCCGAAAACTTGGCGCATGAACGATTACAGCTGGCAGGACCTCTCCGTGGGGCTTGGCGCCACGTTTGAGGTTCTGATCACGGCGCAGATGCTCGACGATTTCGCTCAGCTTACCGGAGACCACAACCCCCTCCATATGGACCAGGCGTTTGCCCAGGCTGCAGGTTTCCCTGGACGCGTGGTCTTTGGCATGCTGACCACGTCCTTCTACTCGCGCCTGATCGGCATGTACCTTCCCGGCAAGCGGGCGCTGCTGCACGGAGTGAACGCCGAGTTCAAGAACCCGGCACAGATCGGTGACCGCCTGTCGGTCTCCGGCGAGATCAGCTATCTCAATGAAGCGTACCGGCAAATCGAAGTCAAAGCGCGGGTCGTGAACCAGAACGGCAAAATCATCAGCAAGGCCACGCTTCTGGCAGGTCTCCGTGGGCAGTGAGCAGATTTTCATTTCCGGTGCCTCGTCGGATATCGGACTTGCCCTCATCCGGCAATTGGCCGCTGCGCCCGATCCACCGCGGATACTGGCCCATTGCCATTCGGGCACGGAACGGATTGAAGAGCTACGCCGCGAACTGCCGGCGGGCGCCCAACTCGTCGCGCTGCCTTCTGACTTCAAGTCCGAGCCCGAAGTCCGGGCGCTGGCTGGCCGCATCCTCGACGAATTCGGTTGTCCAAACGGGGTCGTACACCTCCCGGGGCTGAAACTCGTCTACGAACGCTTTAGCAAGTTCCGCTGGGAGCATTTCGAAAGCGATCTCGCCGTGCAGCTTCGCTCTGCCATTGTCCTGCTGGGCCGCTTTCTGCCACCGATGACAAAGCTGGCGAACGCACGGGTCGTGTTCCTCTTATCGAGCGTCACGCGCGGCGTACCGCCCAAGTACCTGTCCATGTACAACGTCATCAAGTATTCACAACTGGGTCTGATGCGGTCCTTGGCCAGTGAGTATGGGGGAGGTGGGCTCACGATCAACGCCGTCAGCGCCGGGATGGTGGAAACCCGCTTTCTGGACAACGTCCCTGACATCGTGCGTCAATACGGCGCCGCCGCGTCCCCGAAAGGCCGTAACGCTACGGTAGGGGAGGTGGCGTCGGCCATCGCGTATCTGCTTTCGCCCGCCGCCGGGTACATCCATGGCGTCGATCTGCTGGTGGCGGGAGGTGCAGTGTACTGATGCTTTTCCACTCGTTTCCGTACATCTTCGCCTTCTTGCCCGCCGTTGTGCTCGGGCATGCAGTGCTGACGGTGCGAGTGGGCCGGCGTGCCGCGCAGGTCTGGCTGCTGGGCTGCTCCCTGTTCTTCTACGGGTATGCCCAATCGACCTGGCTGTTGTTGCTGTGCGGCTGCATCCTGTTGAACTGGGCTGCGGGGCGTGCTCTGGCGGCGGTGCAGGAACCGCGCCGCAAGGCGGTCTTCGTAGCTGCCTTGACACTAGACATTCTCATCCTGTGCTGCTTTAAGTACGTCAACTTCTTTTTCGGGATGGTTCCAGCTGCGCTCCGCCCCGCGCTGTCCGAGTGGACCCTGCCTCTGGGAATCAGTTTCTTTACCCTGACGCAGGTGATGTACCTGGTAGATACCTATCAGGGCCTGAATGCTCCCAACTCGCTGCTCGACCACGCCACTATGGTCTCGCTGTTCCCGTATGTGACCATGGGACCGCTGGTGCGCAGCCGCGCCATCGTGGCGCAGTTCACTGGCTACACGCTCAGCGTGAGCCGGGCCGAGGCCGCCAGCCGCGGCCTGTTCCTCTTTGCAATCGGACTTTTCAAGAAGACGGTATTAGCTGATGCCCTGGCGCGCATCGCCGATGCCGGATATCGTGCCCCTGGAAGCCTCTCGACCGCGGAGGCATGGGTTACCACCCTGGCCTACACCCTGCAGATTTATTTCGACTTCAGCGGCTACTCCGACATGGCAGTCGGCGCCGCCCTCATGTTGGGCATCGAGATTCCGCAGAATTTCAATGCCCCCTATCGCTCCAAGTCCATCAGCGAATTCTGGCAACGCTGGCACATCTCGCTGTCGAACTTCATCACCAGCTACCTGTACACGCCAATGCTGCGCGCGATGGGAGTTGCCAGCCTCACGACCAGCGCGGCGGCTACGCTCCTGGCCATGGGAATCGCCGGGCTATGGCACGGTCCTGCCTGGACCTACATCATTTTCGGGCTGCTCCACGGCGCCGGGCTGGCCGTCAACCAGATCTGGAGGAAGAAGAAGCTGGCAAAGATCCCGAACTGGCTCGGATGGGCGTTGACGTTCGGCTTCGTCAACCTGACCTTTGTGTTCTTCCGGTCGCCCGATGTACGGACAGCGTTGAGCGTGTCGGGGCGCTTGATCCCCCAGGGGCAGTGGTCCGATTTCACTGTGCTCAACTCGGTCCTGCCGCTGACACCCTTCCTGCTCTTCCGGCCTGCGGTGATCGGCGCGGTGGTGGCGGTACTGTTTCGCAGTTCCGCGGAAATGGACAAGGGATTTCGGCTCCAACCGGTCACAGCATTCGCCACCGCTGCGTTGCTGCTGGTGGCTCTGTATTTCATGAACTCGGCGCCGGCCAAGCAGTTCGTCTACTTTGCCTTCTGACATGCGCCCAACCAACTGGCTCCTCCTGGCCATTGGATCCACGGCCGCAATCGGCGGCCTAGCCATCGCCATCAATTTGGCAGTCGATCCATGGGGTCTCTACCGCGACCCCCGCGGTCGCCGGCTCGCGGTCTACGGCGACTCACGGGTGGGTAAGTACCTCCTCAGCACCCGCTATGTCCCCGCGAACTTCAACGGTGTCCTGATCGGGTCGTCCATGACGGCCAACTGGAACATGGGGCTGCTGCGACAGGCGCGGATCTACAACGAATCCATCGAAGGCGGCAACGTCGTGGAGGAAAAGGCTGTGGTCGAGCGGGTCCTCGAACACCCGGGTGTCGAGGTCGCTTTCCTGGTCCAGGATCCGTACTTTACACACGAAAGTGCTTTCAGGACGGTGACCCTGACGCCGCAATTGTGGCGCGCCTCGCTAGGATCCGACAACCTCCTGAATGTTTACAAGGACATAGTGCGAGAGAAGCTCGGGCACCCCTCCACGTCGATCGGCGCGAATGGAACCGAGCGCTTCGATCATCTGCCTTCGAAGCTCAATGCCACCTTACAGCAGCTTTGGCGGCCGGGCACCCCTTTCGCTGTCGATCCGGCGGCGGACACGGCTTACCGGGAACTGGTCGCCATGCTGCGGGCGCACCACGTCTCCATCGTCTTCCTCGTGCCCCCGGTCTTCGAAGGTCTGCTGGAAACGAAGCGCGATGAACTCCAGGACTATGCCCGGCGCTTTGCCCCCTGCCGTCAACCCGGCGACCTGGTGATCGACTTCACCGCGAGCGATTTCCAGGATTTCTGCGGCCGCCGCGAGAACTTTGCGGACGGCATCCACCTGGTCAGCGGCGCGGCGGACCACATCGTCACGTTGCTCAGCCGTCAGCTCGACACCTGGCTCGCGCAAGGTCGCCTTCAGTTCGGAGCGCCGCACGGAGGGCAAGCACATTAGTTGCGGCATCACCTCGATGAGACTTCCGTCCGGCAGAGTATCCATGCCGGCAACGGTTGTGTAGGGGCCGGACATGTCCGGCCTGCCACTAACAAAATGACTCAGGCAGCCCACTAGCACTGCTTCCGCTAGCCCCCACTCACGAGTACAGTAAGACCATGCTCAAGAACCCAGACTGCCTCGCCCCCACTCCCGATAACCTCTTCTATCCCCCGAAAAAGGGTGACTACGTCTATTTCGAAAGCCCGCGCTATACCGCCGGAGCGTCTGTACTTGTCGACGCCGCCTGGGCCGCAGACGCCGCCATGTTGGCCTACGCCCGCTACGG
>JASHOO010000161.1 GCA_030041035.1 Bryobacteraceae bacterium
TCGCCGGACACGCCGGCCGGCTGGCTACGGGTATGCACACTGAAACCACCGGCACGGTCGGCGATCTTTATGTCACGCTGGCGGACGAAGTGCTTCACGCGGGCATTGGAACCTTCCCTACCTTCAATCGCAAGCTGACTGAAGTGCTGAGTTAACCGGGCTGCGGCCGGAGCGAGCGCGAACTCAACGTTCCGGACCTTCGGTTTTCCGCTCCGGGACTGCGGAGCGCCCCGCGAGAACTTTGCAGTCCGGCCTGGACTGGCGCAGTTCGGCGATTCCCTTATCCGTAAACGATGTACCGGTGAGGTCCAGTTCTCGAAGTGAGTGAAAGGAGGCCAGAACCGGCGCTGCGTCGTCACCTACGCGTTTGCAGCCTTCCAGGTCGAGGCGTTCGAGTGCGGCCAAACCTTTGAGCCGTTCGAGCCCGCGTGCCGCGATGAGCGTGCCATTGAGTCGTAGCCGGCGCAAATTCTTGAGTGTGTCTATCGCATCCAGTCCCGCGTCGCTCAGGCTGACCGACCACAGTCCGGAATCGGTCCGCTGCGCACCGCTCAGGTCCAGATACGTCAGCCCCGGCAACTGGCGCAGAGGCTGAAGACCGTTGTCTGTGAGTTTGTTCCCACCGATGGTCAGTTCTTTAAGGTTCGGCAAAGATGTGATTAGGTCGAGTCCCACGTCCGTAATCTGCGCATATCCGATGTCCAGCGACTCAAGCGAGGTTACGCCTGAGAGGTGCTGCAAAGTCGTATCGGAAATCTTTGTTCCCTGCACATTCAGCCGCTTCAGATGTTTCCATTCTTTGACTGCGGCAAGACCGGCGTCGGTGACCAGCTCTGCATAGCGTAAGTCGAGATCGGTAATTTGCCCTGCAGCCTTTAACTGTTGCAGGCCGTGGTCGGTAATCCGGGTGAGCGAAAGATCGAGCCGGGCGAGCTTGGGCATAGCGGCAAGAGCCGCCATATCAGAGTCAGTGACCCAACTCGCCCGCAGGTCCACTGAGACAATCTGGCCGGTGCGATCCCGGACGGCGGCGCCTCCCGCAGCCGAGATCCAATCCGTCGGACTCACAGCTCCCGACAATCCGCCGGCGATCAGCGCCATCAGTGCCAGCCGCATATCAGCCTCGACCTCGCCGTGCTGGGAGCGCTGAGTCCCTGTCGAAGATAATCCCGCATCCCGGCAGAGCGGCTTTGAGTTGAGCCAGCCCCTTTTCCGTTACCAGCGTGTGATAAAGATTCAGCACTTTCAAACCTGACATGGCTTTCAGATTCTCCACACCGGCATCGGTGACTTTCGCCATATTCAGGCGCAACACGCGAAGCTGCGGTAATGTCTTGAGCGATTCGATCGCCTTGTCGCTGACACGCGTGTAATCCAGGTCCAGGACAGAGAGGTGCTTCAGATTGGCCAGAGCAGCAGCATCCTCGTCGCTGGCTTCTGTCCGCACTAACTCCAGCCGCTCCAGATTCTCCAGCCCTTGCAAACTAGCGAGGCCTTTACCTGTGCAACGGCAACTGTTGAGGCCAAGCTCACGCAGGCTCTTGATTGTGGCGATCGACCGCAAGCCTTCATCTCCAGTGTCAGTGCCATTGAGTTCGAGCACTTCTAAGTGCGTGAGCGTGGTCAAGGGCGTCAAACCATGGTCAGTGACGTCGGAATAACTCAGCATCAGCCGTTTGAGATTGCCCATATCGCTGATTTGTGCCAGGCCTCCATCATTGACAGGAGCGCTGGTCAGATCCAGTTCCGTGAGCGTCCTCAAACCTTTCACATATTTCAGACCGGAGCCCTGGACAAGCGTGCCCTCCAGCCTCAGAATCTCTAGTTGTTGCATGCCGGCCAGGTTCGCCAGGCCATTGTCGGAAACAGTCGTGTTGTTCAGGACGAGCTCTTTGAGTCCGCTAATCGATTTGAGCGATTCCAGGCCCAGGTCGCCGATTTCCGTGGCCGAAAGGTCCAGCCTTTCCAGGCCACTCAGGCCACTCAAATGGGCAAGTTGCGCATCCGTTACGTGGGTACCGGCAAGCGAAACGGCGACCAATTTTCCGTTTTTCAGCTCAGTCCTGCCTCCCAGGGCGCCAACCCACTCAGCAATGTCCTTTTCTCCCTGACTGGCGGGTTTCGCCGCCGCAGCGCGCTCACCAGTCGCCGAGCCGCCGGAGAACTCTAGCTGGCACCGTGGAATCGCCGCACGAAGCGCTTCCACTCCGGTTTCCGTAACCCGGCTGTAGCGCACGTCGAGCGCCACCAGCTCTTTGAACCCCGCCAGCTTCGCCAGTCCCGCGTTGGTGACATGGCTCCGGTACAGATTCAACTCCCGCAGATGCGTCATCCCGGCGAGATTTTCGAGACCTGCGTCCGTGATCTCCGCGCCCAGCAGATTCAGCTTCCGCATGGAAGTCAGGTTTCGCAGCGACTCGAGTCCCTGATCGGTGACCTTAACACCATACAGATCCAGCTCTTCCATCCGCGTCAGGCCACTCAAATGTTTCAACCCGTCGTCAGACACCACGGTGTCGCGCAGATAAAGCCGCTTCAGATCCTTCAGCCCTTCCAGTACCTTCATCCCCTCATCAGTAAATGTTGAGTCACCCAAATCGAGCGATTCGAGATGCACAAACGGCGCCAGATTCGGCTTCTCGACGCGCGACTGCGCCAAGCGCAGCTCTCTGAGTTGCGTGAGTCCCGCCAGCAGGGCCACTCCCTTGTCCTGGATGTTGTAAGTGGGCAGAAAGTGAAGGCTGAAATAGAGCCGTTCGAGGTTTTTCAGACCGGCCAGAGATTTCAAGGCGTCGTTGGCGTCGAGCGGGCTGTCCGAAAATGGCGTCCACATCGAACCCGGTAGATAAAGTTCCCGCAATCCCGTTAGATCGCTGATTTTCTCCAGCTCCTTCGGCTCTACCAGCGTGCCCATCAGGTCCAGCCCGGTGATGTGAAACTCTCCCGGCGGCAACTGCGATAAGTCGCTAATCGGGGTTCGTCCCCCATCCAGCATCACCCGCCCGCCCAGGCGAATGGCCCATTCGGCCACTTCCCGCTCCGTCGCCGCCATGGCGCAGACAGCCCCCGCCACCAGACAGCACAAGGCCCGAAGCCATGCCTTTTGCCAGCGATTCATGCGAATTCAGGGCCTCCTTTCCGCGGTGCCAGCGAATCAAAAAACATCATATCGTAAGACAGGCGAAAGCTGCAGAACTTAAACGCAAGTATTCGAAATGCTAGAATACCCGTGCATGCGCCAACATCACATTTGCAAGCTCGCTATTCTCCTGAGCATTTTCCTCGTGCTTTTCGCTCCCCCCGCCGGTGCTCAGGTCCGGCCCGTCGTGCCCTCCTCGAGTCCCGCGCCTGTAGGTCCATATTCTCCGGGAATCAGCGCTGGCGATTACCTCTACGTCGCCGGGCAGGGTGCGGAAACGCCCGATGGAAAAATGCCCGCCACATTCGACGCGCAGTTGCGGCAGACGCTCGAAAACGTCAAGGCCGTCGTCGAGGCCGCGGGCCTCACCATGGAGCACGTCGTCTACACGCAGGTTTACCTCGAGGACATCGCCAACTTCGATCAATTGAACCGCGTCTACGCCGAGTTCTTCCCGAAAGCGCCGCCCGCGCGCGCCACCCTCGGCGTCGCCAAGCTCGCCGGAACGCCTGTCGAGATCAATGCCGTCGCCGTGCGCGACCTCGCCGGCAAGCAGGTGGTTTCGGTTCCCGGCTACGATCCCCACGAGCCCGCTTCCCCCGGCATCCTCACTCGCGACCGCCTGTTCGTTTCCGCCATGCGCGGCCGCGATCTGCACACCGGTACGGTTCCCTCTGACCCCGCCGCGCAGGTCGAGAACGCTCTCGATGGCGTCAAAGCCGTCGTCGAGTCCGCCGGCCTCACCCTCGGCCACATGGTGTTCGTCAATCCCTATTTGACGAGGCAAATCCCCGGCCGCGTCATGAACAAGCTCTACGCCAGCCGCTTCGAATTCGGGAACACTCCGGCGCGCGCGACCATCGAGGTTTCCAGCCTCCCCGAAGGCGCGCAAATCGAATTCACCGGCGTCGCCGTCAGAGATCTCAGCCAGCGCCGCGCCATCCGCCCCAAAAACATGAAGCCCAGCGCTACTGCCAGCCCATGCGTTTTTGCCGGCGATACGCTCTACTGCTCGGCGAAGGATGCCTTCATTCCCGGTCCCAACGCCGGCATCTATGCCGGCACCATTGACACACAGGTGCGCCAGTCCGTGCGCAACCTTCTCGACAACCTGGAAGAGGCCGATATGGAACTCGGCGACGTCGTCGCGACGAATGTGTATCTCGATGACATCTCCGATTTCCAGGCAATGAACAAAATCTACGCCAAGTATTTCAAGCCGCCGTACCCGGCCAGAACCACCATCCAGCAGGTCGCGTCCGTCCCAGACCGCAAGGCCGATGACGAAGGCCGCTATCCCGGCCTGGAGCAGATTTCATTGATCGCGGTTAAGCGGGCGCCTTAATTCCCGCTATCCCGTGCACGGCGGCCCGGTGTGCATCCCAGTAGTTCTCTTCGCGTCATCCCCGTACGTTATGCCTCAATGTCAGTGAGCCATCCGCGTTGGTTTTCTGCTGGCACGCCCAGTTCATGGGATGGAGTGCACCCTTCACCTCCAGCTCGGCCTTCAGCTTCAATCCTTCCCACTTCGTTCCGGGCGGCAGCATCAGCATCGCCTGGCGAATGCCCGTGGGCTTGGGATAACCGGCATCCACGCACCCGCTCACGTTCACTTTGCCGTCATCGCTGAACACCGTCAGCCGCAGCACGCCCGGCACGCCCGCGGCGCCCTTATTCGCCAGCCCCACCACCAGACCCGGTGCCCCTTCCCGGTTGAAGGCCCAGATAAAAGAAGGATACACGCGGTACCCGATATGCCGCGCAATATAATCGATCGGCTCCGGATACTTCTCGTAATAACTCATCACGTGCGCCGCGGCGATGTTGTGCCAGTTCCACACCGACCAGTAATTCGCACCCACATCCAGCACGTGCGATGTGATCTTCTCGTTGTATGTGACGCCTTCGTCCACATCCACGCGCTTCGCATCGCCGGTCGTCATTCCTACCTCGCAGATCGCCGCCGTCCATGCCGGCCGGTTGCTGAGCGCCTCAATCTGCGTGTTTTCGATGAAGATTGTGTCCGTGCGAATCCAGTTGTGGGTGCGAATCGTCCGGTCGAGAAGATCGGCATTCCCCACCAGGCTGAAATCCGGCTCTGTATTGGTGACCAGCGGCGTCTTCGTCCAGAGTTCCAATTGCGTCTCCAGCATCTTCATCCAGGTCTGCTCGGCCACCACGTTGCTCGGAAACGCGTTCCCCTCGTACGGCCATGTGTGCCCTTCGCCCCAGAATCCGTACATCACGGTGTCTGCGTACTCCACCTGCGGATGCCCGTTGAATTCCGCGGCCAATAATTCGTTCAGCTCGCGAAACGCCGCCTGATACGCCGGATGCTCGTATTGCGGCATCTTGTGTTCCTTCTGGTAACGCGTCTCGGAGGAATTGCGCTTCCATTCGCCCTTGAGCTTCAGGTAGGGCACCTTCTCCATCAGGAACTCCGGCATCCCCGGCTCGGCAAAATCGGGATTCTCCAGCATGATGCGGAATCCCACGCGCTTGTTGTACTGCTTCGCCAGAGCAAACGTAATCTGCCACCAGTCCGGCAGGTCCAGCTTTCCCGGCTGCTTCTGCACCTCCCGCCAGTTGGGGCGAATGTAAATCTTCTGCGTGAACGGAATCTTGATCAGGTCTTCGATGGATTTTTCCAAACTCTCTCCGGGAAGCCTGGGCGGACCCAGGTCGCCCGACACATAAATCACCAGCCCCAATCCGTAATTGAGAACAATGTCTTTCGATGGCGTCGTCACCATCACGACATCGCTGTCGGGAACAACCGGGCCCGGCGCGTATTGCGGAAACGGCCCCTGATACAGCCGGTCCTTCACTTCCGGGCCGTCGCCCCAGTCATATTTTTCCCAGTTGTGTTCCGGGATGTAAGCTGGCGCAGCGGTCGGCGCGAGGCCGGTCGCGAGGCCCGCGGTGCCGGCCGTTTGTAGAAACGCTCTTCTGTTCATGGGAACTACTCCGGTTTCGCTTCTATCAACAGATGTTTGGTGAATGGCACGTCCAGGGTGGCTTCGGGCCCGTGCACCGTTCCCAGATCCTTATCGTTCTCGTAGTCGGTCACGCGGTACGCCCCTGCGGTAAGCCCGCGCAGCGTGATTTTTCCATTCCAGTCGGGCGCGAAGAAGGCGTAATACATGCTGCCGTCCTTGCCGATTGCGTGCGTCTCAGGCTTGTCAAACCCGATGTCATACAACGTGCCCATATACTCTCCGCGCGAGAGCATCTTCTCTTTGTAAATGCGCAGCCATTTTTCGAAATTCTGCTCGCGCGCCGGGGTCAGATCGCCGCGCTTCCGGTCCGCCGAACCTTCCGGCCATACGAAATTCGTGCCGAGCACGGCGCCCACGCCCACCGCCGAGGCGAAATCGTCTTTGTACATATCGACGTGGTCGCTGAAGTAAGCAACCGAATCACCCTGGAGCGCTTTTAGAGACTTGCCTTTCGTCCGCACCTGGTAGGCGGATTCAGGGTCGGACGCGACCGACATATTGAAATAGGGTATGGTGAAGAACGAATAAGCGTCACCGCACGGGCAGAACTCCACCAGCGCATCCGGTTTGATTTCGCGCGCCGTGTCATAGAGCGCCTTGAAAAACATCGGCATGCCCTCCACCGATTGCTCTGGATACGCGTGGTGATGCGCCGGGTTGAAGCACGGCGGCGCTCCGTTCATGTGCTGCCCATCGAGCTTCAGCCCGTCGAACCCCCATTCCTTCATGGCCTTCACCACAATCGCTTTGTGATACTCGATCACCGGCTGGTACGCCGGGCACAAATACCACGAGTTCCAGTACGAGATCTTCTGTTTGCTGCCATCTGCGTTCAGCAGCAGCCAATCCGGGTGCGTCTTCACGAGCTCCGTCCCCGGGTCGGCCGCCAGCGGCGCCCACCACAACTGCGCCTTGAATCCTTCGGCATGAATCTTATCCACCAGCGCCTTCATGTCCGCATCGCCGTTCGGATATTTCTGCGGATTCAAAAACCAGTCGCCCTGCGCCGTCTGCCATCCGTCATCCAGCGTGACCCAAGTGAAACCAAGCTTCTTCACGATCGGCAGCGCACCAAATAGCTGCGCCGGCTTCATCTTCCGCCCGTAGCCCCACGCGCACCAGATGGGTTGGAAGGCGCTGTCGGGTGAAGCATCGAAGTGAATCCCCTGCGCAACCATGACCTCACGGTAATCCCGCAAAGTCCGAAAATAATCGCCCTGATGCACTTCAACGAAAGTGCGAAACGTCTTCAGCTCCGCTCCAGGCTTCAACGTCGCGTTGTGCTTGAACTCCACTCCGACCGTGGCGAAATCTGCTCCCGGCTGCGTCACCGGCAGCGACACCAGCTTCGGTGTCATTTCGATGTGGCCCACGCCGATCCCCACATCCCGCCGCCATACATCAATCACCGGCGTTCCCCCGCCGTAATCCGAGGCGTTCATTCCCAGGAAATTTTCCTGCTTGAACCCAACTTTCAGCGGCACCGTCCAATCCGGCCGCTTCTCGTAAGACCCGCTTTCGAACGACCAGAAGGCCGGCGCTGTGTCCGAGCCCGCGCTGATCAAATAATGCTGGTTCGTCCACTCGCTCACCGCGATATCCGCGGTTCCCGTGTTGGTATATTCGACATCAAAAAACGCCATGCGCGGGAAGCGGTCATACACCGTCACGGTGACCGTTTTCTTGAGCGAGGCCGCCGTACCGGTCAGAACCGTTCGCGTGCCCGATCCCAGGCGATCGTTTACGGGCCTGCTCTGCTTACCGTGCAAGACGAAATCTGTGACGTCACGGCCATCCACGCGAAGGAATTCTGACGGAGCGAACTCGCCCACAACGCGTTCTTGCCCCCCGAACAAGCCCACCACGCGGCTATGCATGTTTTTGTCGAATTCGATCCGAATGTTCTTCGCTTGGACGCTGACGCCTTCCGCGGCGAAACCCGGGGCACCGGCCAACCCCGCCAGCGCAAATGGAATGAGCACTTTGTTGAGAAGTCGCATATGAAGTTGTTTTGCCATCAGCATATTCCGATCCGGCAGCTTCGTCAATTACGAATTTTTGCTATCGAAGCTCAAAACAAAAGTAAACACAGAGATACGAAAATCCATGTATACTGTGGGTCTCGTTCTGAGGGAGTACAGCCATGTTGCGTGCCCCAGCCCTTTTCCTCTGCTCAATCGGCCTCCTGGCTGGCCAGACCGTTCAGGACTGGACCCACTACGTCCGCATCGCCGGTAACGGCCTGCGCTCGGACAACGCGGATCAAATCGTCCGCAACGCTATCGACACCGACGTTTTCGGCATCGAAGTCGACAACGACATACCCGGCCGCTATGAAAGCTTTGTCGACCCCACAGAAAAACTCCAGGCCATCCACGCCGTGGCGGAAAAAGCCCACGCCGCCGGCAACTACGCCTTTGTTTACATCGCCGGCACAGAGTGCATCACCGCGCACGCGGCCTCGGCCGCCCACAGCATGGCCAAAGACCACCCCGATTGGCTGCAACGCAAGATCACCGGCGAACCGGCGCTGTTTGGCGGCGGCACGGCGTTCTGGATTCGCGAAGGCGACGAAGATGTCTGGGTCACGCCCTTAGCCCCTGAGTGGCGCAAGATCTATATGGAGCGGGTGCGGCAGATCGCCGCGACTGGCATTGACGGTGTCTACGTGGATATCCCCTACTGGATGACGCACTTTGAGGGGTGGGAGGACAGTTGGGCCAGCTTTGACGACTTCACGGTGGCCGCCTTCAAGGCCAAAACCGGCCTCAACGCCAAGACCGACTTGAAGTTGGGAGACTTCCGCGACGCCAACATGCGCCGCTGGGTCGACTTCCGCATCGATGCGATCACCGATTTCATGAAAGACATTGACACTAACGTCAAAGCCGTGAATCCAATGTGCAAAACCATCGCCGAGATCTATCCCGGCATCGAGGAAAGCGCGGTTCGCGTCGGTTCCGACGTGTACAATCTTTATCGGGTAGTCGATACCGTCGCGCACGAGTACTCGACTGGGGGTAAGTCTGCTGCGCGAACGCCGCTCGCGTGGTTCCAAGACATGGTCGGCATGTACTCGTTCCGCGCTTTTGCCGGCAGCAAACCGAGCTGGATGCTCAGCTACTCCTGGGAAAAGGAGACCAAGATCGCGCCTGGCGAGGCCATGAAGAATCTGGCCATGGCCCAACTGATGGCCGGGACCAACACGTGGGATGTCCGGGGCCACGTGATGTCCGGCTCGAACGATATCCAAACGCGCAAACTGATCTTCGGCTGGATCAAGGACCACGAAAAGACCTTCTTCGATCCGCGCCAGCCCATTCACCCCATCGGCGTCTACTTTTCTCCGAAAACCCGAGATTACTTCGCCAAGGAATTCATTGACTCCTACCGCGGCATCATGATGCTGCTGATGCAGTCGCACGTGGAGTTTCAGATTGTGACGCCGCGGACCCTGGCCGATTTCCACGGTGACGTGTTGATCCTGCCTGACGTCCTCTGCCTGAGTGATCAGGAAGTGAGGGAAATGGCGGGGAAGCGGCTGATCCCAACCGGCGACACCGGGAAGTACGATGAAGCGGGCGCGGAGCGGGCTTCCAACCCGATTCACGGCCAGATCCCTTGCCCGGGCAAAGCCTACTATGCTCAGTTAAAGAAAGATTTCAGCGACTCGCCCGAGCTCAGCAAGCTGCGGGAGGGGTTCGTGGCTCAACTGAAGATCTCGAAACCTGCGGTGGAAGTGACGACCTCGCCGTTCGTCTCAACGCAGATCGCCAGGGTGAACGGAAAGCCATCCGTGTTTCTGGCCAACTTCAAGGGGCTGAAGTCCAAGGAAGTGGCCCAGCAGACACCCGAGCAGAATGTGATGGTCACCTTCGCTGCGAAGAGGCCGGGCACGATCGTTTTTCTTCAATTCCTCGGCCAACCGCAGAAGCTGCATGCGGAATTCAAGCACGGCAGAATGTCCTGCACGCTGCCGCCG
>JASHOO010000162.1 GCA_030041035.1 Bryobacteraceae bacterium
TCCGGCGACGCGTTGCCGGGCTTCTTGATTTCGACCCGTCCAGCGCAGGGGGTAGGATGAAGCCGCCAGAAGCTCGGCTTCGTCCTGTTGCGTGCTCGTGTTGCTGGTCGCTTCTCGTATGCGCGCCAGCGCATGGTCGTAAACCGCCAGGGCATCCTTCGGATTCCGGTGGCGGAGGATGTTGCCGATTTCCAGGCTTACGCCTGCAACCTTGTCACGGCCGAGATAGTCGCTGGCGTCCTTTTGCGCGAGATCCTCAGCGATGTTCAAGGCTTTTTGAAAATAGGCCAGCGCGTCGTGGCTGCGGCCAAGGCTCGGTTCCCCATCCTGCCCGCCCAAGATCAGGCCCTCCAGCTTATATCCGTTCGCCAGGTTAATGCGCAGCGCGGCATGTCCATCGGCGGCTTCGGCTTTTTCGAGCTCAATGGCCTCAGTGGCGGTCTTCAGAGCCCCATCCAAGTCCCCCGATTGCCAACGCGCATCTCCCAAAACGGCAAGCGTAGCCCCTCTCATGGCGTTTACATCGTGACCCGGTAATTGGATTTCCAACCCACGCCGGCAATATCGCATGGCGTCATCGAAACGCCGCGCTCCGTCATACATATCCGCGACGTTCACATAGAAGTACCTCATGCTGTATAAATCGCCATATTCGACCGGGTGCGTACTCATGAACCGCTCGATCAGCGAAGCCGCCATGGCGGCGTATTTTAATTGCTCCTCTGAATCGTCCCGTCTGTTCGCCAGAATCATGCGATCGTGGGCAATGGTCGTGGCGATAAACAGGCCTCGCCGGTTCCGGGGGTTTTGCGCGAGAACTGTATCTACAAACCGTGCCGCGTTGTTTAAACTCACTTCTGCTTCCGCAAACTGCCCCAGATTGGGCGACGTAGGGTCGCCTTGTGCATGGGCCACGCGCACGTACGCGTACGCAATTTCGAGCGCGAGATCATTGTCGCCGCGAACGTCGCTGCCTAGCGAAGTCAGATATTGCAGCGAATTGGTGACCATCTGCATTCTCACCTTCGTCGAACCTGGCAGACCTCGGATGTCGTTGTCTAGATCGATGAATTTATTCGCCAGTTGCCGTACCTGGGCAAATCGTCGTTCGGCAAGCTTTCGCTCGCGATTCGCAAGCAACAATCCCGTTGCCAGGCTGCCCATCACGATGGCCGCCCCGGTCACCGGAATCCAATATCGCCTGACGAACTTCCGCGCCCGGTACCACACGTCGCCGGAACGCGCGCGAACCGGCCGCGATTCGAGGAAGGCCCGCACGTCGTCTGCCAGGGCCTCCACAGAGCCGTATCGCTCCTCGGGCTCTTTGCGCAGCGCCTTGCCGGCCACGAAATCCAGATCGTGCGGCACGTTGCGAACCCGGCTGGGCGGCTCCGGCTTGACGTTCGAGACGGCGGCGATCAGCGCCTCGCGAGTGTTGGTAGACGCCGCGTGCGGCGATCTGCCCGTCAACAGCTTATATAGAATCGCGCCCAAAGAGTAGATATCGGTAGCCGTGCTCTGAGCGGCGCCGCGAATCTGCTCGGGGCTCGCGTATTCCGGCGTGAGCATCCGCTCCGCGGTTTGGGTCTGTTCGAGCGCCGCATCCAGGATTTTGGCGATGCCGAAATCGAGCAGCTTCGGCTCTCCCGCTGTGGTCACCAGAATGTTCGAGGGCTTTAGGTCGCGGTGAATCACCAGGTTGCGATGCGCATAGGAAACCGCGTCGCAAACCCGGAGGAAAAGTGCCAATTTCGCCCGTAGTTCCAGGCTTTCAGCGAAAACATCAATCGGAACGCCATCCACGTACTCCAGCGCAAGATAAGGCCGGCCATCCGCGGTGTGACCCGCATCGAGCAAGCGCGCGATCCCTTGATGGTTCAAGGTTGCCATGATCTGGCGCTCCTGGAGGAAGCGCTCCCGAAAACTCGACGTGTCCTCGGTGAAGCTCAGAAATTTGATCGCGGCCCGTTGCGTAACTTCCCCGTCCGCTCGTTCGGCCAGAAACACGGTCCCCATTCCACCCCGTCCGATGGATTTGATGAGCCGGAAGTGGCCGCAACGATAGTTGCTCACCTCGAGCTGTGGAAGCGCCCTTTTGACCGCAATTCCGACGTCGCGATCGAGACACGCGCTGGCGTCCGGATCGAAGGCGAGCAATTGCTCCACTTCACGGCGCGTTTCGCCGTCTACAGAATGCTCGGCGAAGTAACGGACGCGCTCCTCAGCGGTAAGGTCCGCGAGTTCGTGAAACAACTTCTCGACTTCGGCGTTCATCCGTCAAACCGGGCACAACCCGGGCCGTTGAGAATGTTTTTGATTATAGCCCAGCCTGGAGTTGCGGCCGTCCAGGCGGGCGTTTTGCGGCGCCTCGGCTTGCCGGACTGGACGGCGGCTATCGCTCGCCCCCTGCTCTACGAATTGCCCGCCGCGGAATCCGGCAAATGAAAGGCTTTCCCGGCACTCGCCGCCGGCCTCTCAAGAAATGGAAGCTCCATGCAATAGCGGCGTGGATTCGCCGGATCGATCAGCACCTCGAGCTGCTTGCCGTGCAGATATTTCCTCGGGTTGTACCAGTCCCACGGTTGGACCGGCTGCGGAAAAACATACCTACTCCCGAAGACTGGACTTTTTCCAGTCACCCGGTGTAATGTATTGAAACCCCAGGCGCCTGGATGGACCTGCCTTCTAACCACGACGTCACTCAACTGCTCAAAGCCTGGACCACCGGAGACGAGCAGGCGCTCGAAAAACTCACGCCTCTGGTTTATACACAGTTACACCGCATCGCGGAGCGCTGCATGGCGGGAGAACGATCCGGCCATACCTTGCAAACCACAGCACTGGTCAACGAAGCCTATTTACAATTGGTGGATTGTGACAAGATCGACTGGCGCGATCGCGCGCATTTTTTTGCCGTGTCCGCGCAGTTGATGCGGCGCATTCTGATCGATTTTGCCCGTTCCCGCGGTTACCAGAAAAGAGGAGGAACTGCGCCTCATCTCTCTCTGGATGAAACGCCTTCGGTGTGCCACGAACCCGATGCGAACCTGGTAGCTTTGGATGACGCGCTGAATACCCTCGCCGCCGTCGACAGCCGGAAAAGCAAGGTCGTCGAACTGAGATTTTTTGGCGGATTGAGTATCGAGGAGACAGCCGAGGTACTGCGGGTGTCGGTCGAAACCGTGGTACGGGACTGGAGGCTGGCCAAGGTCTGGCTCCTGCGGGAGTTGCGCGAGGCCAACTGAACGTGGAGCCTGAACTCTGGAGCCGCGTCGAAGATCTGTTCCATCGTGCCTTGGAGCTCGATCCCAACAGCCGCGCAGAATTTCTCGATGACGCTTGCCGCGATGATCCAGTGCTGCGGCGCGAGGTGGAGTCACTGCTGGCTCTCGACAAGACCGCCGAGCATTTCATTGAGTCGCCTGCCCTGGAGGTGATGGGCAGACTGGCCGCGCAACAGCCCCCGATCACGGAAATACCGGAGAAGATCGGGCCATACCGCATCGTCCGCGAAATCGGCCATGGCGGCATGGCAGTCGTCTATCTGGCGGAACGCGATGATCAGCAGTATCGCGGGCGCGTCGCTATCAAGATGGTCAAGCCGGGGATCGGCTCCGATCAGGTCCTCGAGCGCTTTCGCAATGAGCGGCAGACGCTGGCCGCATTGGACCATCCCCATATCGTGAAGCTTTTGGACGGCGGCAGCACAACCGTGGGGCTGCCTTACCTGGTGATGGAGTACGTGGAAGGCCTGCCCATTGACCGGTATTGCGATCTGAACAAGCTCTCCATCGCCGATCGCTTGCGTTTGTTTCGCACGGTCTGCTCCACGGTGCAGTATGCGCACCAGAATCTGGTCATTCATCGCGATTTGAAACCCGGCAACATTCTGGTCACCCGGGAAGGCCTTCCCCGCCTGTTGGATTTCGGAATCGCAAAACTCCTGAATCCGGACTGTCTGGACACGCCCCTGGTCACGCGCATGGATTGGCGCGTCATGACTCCGGAATACGCCAGTCCGGAGCAGGTACGCGGCCAACCGGTGACCAGCGCCACCGACATCTATTCGCTCGGAGTCCTGCTCTACGAACTTCTGACCGGCCAACGTCCTTTCCAGGTTGCCGGGCGCCCCTGGGGAGAAATCGAGCGCGTGGTCGCGGAGCATGAACCGCCCCGGCCGAGCACCCGCGTCAGCACCGGCGGCGATGCCAAAGCCACTGCTGAAGTGCGCATGACCGAGCCCAAACAACTGGTGAGCCTGCTTCGCGGCGACTTGGACTGGATCACCATGAAGGCCCTCGAAAAGGAGGCCGGCCGCCGTTATGCGACGGCGTCCGAGCTGTCGGCCGACATCGGCAGATATCTCGACCACGAGCCGGTCCTGGCCCGCCCCGCCACGGCCGCGTATCGCGCCCGCAAATACGTCCGCCGCCACCCGTTCGGCACCGCCGTAGCCGCCGGACTGGTACTGCTGCTGGCAGGATTTACAGGTGTGCAAGCGTTTCAGTTGCGGCGCATCACACGCGAGCGCGATCGGGCCAACCGGGTCACCGCATTCATGGAGGGGATGTTCCATTTATCCGACCCGAGCGAGGCCCGCGGCAACAGCATCACCGCGCGCGAAATTCTGGACAAGGCCTCGAAGGATATTGACACCGGCCTCGCTCACGATCCCGAGCTCCAGGCAGAGATGATGCGCGTCATGGGACTCGTGTATAAGAACCTCGGCCTCTTCGCTCGCGCCCAGTCGCTGTTCGGGAGCTCCGCGGACATCCGGCGCCGCATCCTCGGCCCGGAGAATGCCGACACGTTGCGCTCCCTCGACGATCTGGCTTGGACCCTGAACCAGGAAGGTCACGTGCGCGAAGCCGAAAAGTTGCAGCGGGAAACCGTCGACACCAGGCGTCGCGTTTTTGGCGTCGAGAATCTGGACACGCTGCGGTCGATGAGCAACCTGGCCTGGTCCCTGGATCGTGAGGGAAACTACGCCGAAGCCGAGAAACTCGAGCGCGAGGTGCTCGATGGCGAACGAGGTATTTTCAAAACGGATAACGCCGACACGGCGATAGTCTTGAACAACTTAGCCGCCACTCTCGGACACGAGGGCCGTTACACGGAGGCCGAGAGGTTGAAGAGAGCCACCCTGGACATCCGGCGCCGTGTTCTCGGGCCGGAACACCAGGAGACATTGACCGCCATGAACAACCTGGCCTATACGCTACAACAGGAAGGCCATTACGGCGAAGCGGAAAAACTGCAGCGCGAGACCCTCAGCCTGCAACGCCGCGTCCTCGGGCCCGAACACCCGGATACGCTGCGCTCGATGAACAATCTCGCGAATACGCTGGCCGCCGAAAACCATCTTGCCGAGGCGCTCGAATTGCAACAGCAGGCGCTCACCATAAAAAGGCGCGTTCTCGGTCCGGAGCACCAGGACACGTTGTGGGCCATGAATGGTCTGGCGGAAACCCTTCGGAAAGTCGGGCAATACCCGGCAGCCGAGCAGTTGTTCCGCGAAACCCTCGACATTCAACGCCGCGTGCTGGGCCCCGACCGCCCGAACACACTCAACACCATGGGCAGCCTGGCGGTCACTTTGAATAAGCAGGGCCGGTATCCCACAGCCGAGAAGCTGCAGCGCGAGACTCTGGAGACTCAGCGCCGGGTTCTCGGTCCCGATCATCCCAGCACTCTGACCACGGCCGACCAATTGGTCCAGACCTTAGAGAGAGAAGGCCGGTACGACGACGCCGAGAAGCTGGCGCGATCCACGCTGGAGGCTCAGCGCCGCGTCCTTGGACCGGAGCACCCGGAGGCTGCCGGTACGGCTTACGATCTGGCCTGCGTCCTGGCACATCGCGGCGAGCGCGATGAGGCGATCTCGCTTTTGCGCGAAGCCATCCACCACGGGCTGGAGGACACGGTCCGTCTCGCCCTGGACCAAGATCCCGATCTCAAATCCCTGCGCAATGACCCGCGTTTTCATGCATTAGTATCGGACGCCCAACAGCGCGGCGCGCAGCATTGACGGGCCTCAAACCGCTCAAGTTGAGCGGCGTTCGAAAGGTAAGTATTTGAAACCAAATGGACGGTGGCTCCCTCCGCCGCTCAACTTAAGCGGTGAAGCGGTCTAGTGCTTCACGGCAATCGCGGAAATTTCGATCTTGGCCCCACCGATCAAACCGGCAACCTGCACCGTAGCGCGGGCTGGTTTTGGGTCGGGCATCAGCTTCTTATAAACTTCGTTCATCTTCGGAACATCGTTCAAGTCGGTGATGTAAACGGTTACCGACGTGATGTCGGTCATCTCGAAGCCGGCTTTTTTCACCACGCGTTCAATGGCCGCAATGGCATTTGTCGTCTGTAAAGTGATATCGGTGCCGGTGACCTTACCTTGCGCGTCGGGTCCCTGCTGGCCGGCCACGTAGAGGGTATTGCCCGCCACGTAGCCATCGCTGAACGGCATGCCCGCCTTGAAGTCGATGGCTTTGTGTTGAGCAAACGCGCTACCTGCGACGCCGAGCAGCAGCAGGCCCACCAGCCACCCGTTCATTTTCATATTTGATCTCATGTTGTTCCACGCTCTCCCATGCAATTTATTTGATTTTCCTGATGAAATGCCGATCGGCATCCTGAATGATTAGATCACAGGTTCTGCCAATCCGGCGCGGGCGCAGCCGATGTCACTTCAGCGTGTCGAGCCGTTCATTCGCCAGTTCGTTGCCCGCCTGCGCGGCCTTTCTGTACCACTCCCGCGCCTTCTCGCGGTCATCGTGAAATCCGACGCAGCCCTTGGCATATAAATCGCCCAGCATCAGCATGGCGGTCGTGTCATTGGCTGCGGCGGCTTCTTCGTACCAGTCCCGGGCCACGTCGCAATCCTGCGCCACGCCGTTACCGAAACGATATAGGCGCGCCAGATGGACAAACGCCAGCGGAAAATTCAGCTTGGCCGCCTTCTCGTACCACTGCCTGGCGGTACCGAAGTCACGCGGGACACCCAGACCCTGGTAATACAGCTCGCCCAGCCGGTCCATGGCCTCACGGAAACCTTTTGCGGCGGCCTGCTCATACCAGCTTCGCGCTACGGTGTAATCCTGGGGCACGCCGTTACCCTTCAAATAAAGATCGCCCAGGCGGGACATGGCGCCGGCGTCGCCCCTGGCAGCCGCCTTTTCAAACGACTGCCTGGCTTTGGCGTAATCGCCCCCGGCCGCGGATGCATCGCCCGTCTGGACCATCGTTCGAATGTCGCCTGTTCCGGCCTCATCGCGCGCTGTTTTCTTTGTGACGATCGAGTCCCGCCGCGGGGGCGCCGCCGGTTGGACGGGCGGCGTTTGAGTCTGGGCCGGCGGTTGGAGCGTGGTTTCCGGGGTGGATTGCGGCACGACCTTCGGCGCAGCGGGCGCCGGCTGGTTGGAAGCCACGGGCGCGCCGGACGCCGGCGCAATCGCTCTCAGAAGACTCGGTCCCAGCTTGATCAAAGCCAGAGCGCCCACACCTGCCAGGACCACCAGCACCGCCACTGCCACCCAAATCCACTTCATCGACCGCGCCG
>JASHOO010000163.1 GCA_030041035.1 Bryobacteraceae bacterium
GAAGCCCGGTGGCACCTTCATCATCATCGCGGAAATCTACAAAGGAGCAGCCACCAAAACCGCCCGCCTCACCGAAAAATATGCGCCCTTGACCGGCCTAAGACTGCTGAGTGTTGATGAGCACCGCGACCTCCTCGCCCACGCCGGTTACTCCGACATCCAGGTTATAGAGGAGCCGACAAAAGGATGGATCTGCGCCCTGGGCAAGAAACCCCGCATAGCGTAACCCAAGCTGTAACCGCGAATCCGGGATTCTGCTTTAATCCGCCCGCGCCCGCTGCCGGATCTCCAGAATCCGCGATGTGATAATCGGCTGCTCGTACTCCGGATGCCGGAACTCCAGGTGCATCCCCCGGCCCAGGAACGCCCGCTTCAGCATCGATCCGCCCCAGTTGCAGCCTTCAATTTTCACCATCACCGGCTCCGGGCAATACTGCGGATGCCCCGAAATCAGCGCCGCGCCCGACCCGAACAGCACGATCGTGTAGGATCGGTTCTGTGTTTCCACCTCCAGCGTGCTCTCCTGTGGCAGATCACAAAGATACACGCCGCCTTCGATTTCCGATTGGACGATGTTGTGATTTACCTGATCGCTCAGGTTGGGATGAGGGAATAATGGTTGCGTCAGGCTCCCCAAATGCCGGCGTCTCCCTACCCAAGTATAGACGGAAGCCGCTGTGCGCCACAAACCGCTACGGTGCTAATCCGTGCGTAGCGCCTCGGCCGGGTCAATGCGCGTGGCGCGCAGCGCCGGAATCGAGCAGGCCAGCAATGCCACCGCGCCCAGCAGCGCCGTCACCGCGCCGAACGTCGATGGGTCGTTCGCCCTCACGCCGAACAGCAGGCCTTCCATGTACCGTGTGGCCGCCAGCGCACCTGCCAATCCCAAGGCCATCCCCGCCGCTACCGGCTGCATTCCCTGCCACAGAACCAGCCGTCGCACCTCCGCCGATGTCGCCCCCAGCACCACGCGAATCCCGATCTCGTTGGTGCGCTGCGACACAATGTAGTACAGAACCCCGTACAGCCCCACCGCCGCCAGCATCAGCGCCACCAGCGCAAAGCTCCCAATGATCAGCGCCGTAAACTTCTGGTGCGCCGCCGACGCTTCTAGCACATCCTCTATGGTTCGGATATCAGCAACCGGCAGATTGGGATCGAGGCCATCCACCGCGGCCCGTAGCGCGGACGCCAGGTTTTCCGGCGCCGTCGCCGTCTCGGCCACGATGTAAAAATCACTTCGCCCGCCGTCGTAGATCGGTTTGTACATCGTCGGCCGCGGACGGTCGTCCAGATCGATCACCACGTCGCCGCACACGCCAATGATTTCGTACAGTCGGGATTTCTCGTCCTCGAAGTAGATCCGTTTCCCAATCGGATCCTCGTTCGGCCAGAACCGCTTGGCCATCGATTCGCTGATCACCACAAAGCTCCCTCGAGGCTGGCGCCCCTCCGGACTCATGACGTCACGGTCGGTAAACGCACGCCCGCGAAGAATCGGAAGACCTGCGGCGGCAAAGTATTCCGGGCTCGCCGCCCGGTTGAGTGCCAGCCAAAATTGTCCCGCCGGCGTCGGCCTCCCCTCAATCGAAAAATCGTTGTCGCCGCACCACCCGCCAACCGGCAGGCACGTCACCAGCCCCGCCGTGCGCAACCCCGGAACCGCCTTTAGCCGGTTCACCAGCTCACGTGCGAAAACGCTGATCTTCTCAGGCTTGCCGTACCGCGCCACCGGTAGCGAGATGCCCGCCGTCAGCAGATGATCCGTCCGGACTCCTGGGTGTACGTTGCGTAATGCGATAAAGCTCCGCAACAGCAGCCCCGCCGAAACCAGCAGCATCAGCGACAGCGCCACTTCCGCCGTCACCAGCCCGTACCGGAACCGGCTCTGTCCCCGCCCCGCGGTATTCGATCGTCCGCTGTCTTTCAGCTTGCTGGTGAGATCGACCTTCGCCGCCGCGGCCGCCGGCACAAGGCCGCTCAGAATTCCCGCCGCGATGGCCAAGCCCGCGGTAAATGCAAAAACCCACCAATCGAGCTGGATGTTCCTCGGCGGATCAATATCCGTGCGCCCCATCAGCATCCCGGCGCGTTGTGCGAACAAGGCCGTCAGCCACGTTGCCAACACCAAACCCAATGCTGCCCCGCCGCTCGCCAGCAGCAGGGACTCCGTCAACAACTGCCGTACCATCCTGCCCCAACCCGCACCCAGCGCCGCCCGAATCGCCATTTCCCGCTGCCGCTGCGAGCCCCGTGCCAGCAGCAGGTTCGCGACATTCACGCAAGCAATCAGCAGCACGCAGCCCACCGCCGCAAACAGCACTCGCAGCGTAGTTCTTGAACTCTGGACCATCATATCGTTCAGCGGAAACACGGCCGCTCCGCGCCCCAGTAGCTCCTGCCTATGCGCCACCCAGATCCGGTGCTGGATCGCGTCCAGTTCCGCCCGCGCCTGCTCTATTGGCACGCCCGGCCGCAGCCGCGCCACCACATACACTTCGTGATCCCCGCGTTCGGTAGCTTCTTCCTTCGAAATGACCTGGCGCAATGGCACCCAAACCTGCACGTCGCGCTGCGGATACGAGAAATCGCGTGGCATCACGCCCACAATCTGGTACCGCTCCGCATCCAGCTCGATCGTCTTGCTCAGCACATCCGCTGCCCCACCGAACCGCTGCTGCCAGAACCCGTAACCGATTACCGCCACGTGCGCCGCGCCCGCCCGGTCTTCGTCCTCGCGGAAGCTCCGTCCCAATAACGGCTGCACCCCCAGCACCTGAAAGACGCTCGACGTGAAGACCGCGCCCTGGATCTGCTCGGGCGCAAACTTCTGGTCCGCTCCCAGTCCGAACGTGTTCGCTCGTCCCGCCGCCATGTCCTTGAAACTACGGCTCTGCGCCTGCCAATCGAGAAAATTCGCCGGCGCCACGATATTCGGCCCGCCCCCGGCCTGGATCACGTCGCGCTCGAACAGCAACACCAGCCGGTCAGGATGGGGGTAGGGAAGTGGCCGCAGCAGAACCGCATTGACAACACTGAAGATAGCTGCGTTAGCGCCGAGTCCCAACGCCAGCACAGCCACGACGATCAGCGTAAATATTGGACGCGAAAGAGCTTGCCGGACGGCGAAGCGAATATCCCGCAGCATAGCGATGCGTCATGCACGCACCTTGCCGCTGTAAGTGACTGATTCTCCAGCTATACCTCAATTTCACTGTCCGCTATCGAACAACCTAATCCGGTTTCCGTCCCACGGACGCGCGCACGAACCAGTCCCACATGCGCGGTTGGCCGGAGAAATCGAACCACGAGTGTTTCTCGCTCCACGGATATAGGACTTTTCCGAGCTGAATATTCTTGAACCCCGCGGCTTGCAGCCTCATACGCAACTCAAACGAATAATAGAACTTCTGCTGGTCCTCGCCCTCGGTATAGAGTCCGGAGATGAAATCGTAATGCCGCGGCCCGATCAGCTTGCTGACCCGTTTGCGCGCTTCCTCTTCGGATTGCGCCTCGCCGCGCTCCTTCTCCAGGATCAGCATCCCCTCATAAAGCACTGATTCCATTGAGGGGAAAATGCCGGCAAAGGTGCCGCCGGGCTTCAGGGTGGCGGCAATCTCGTTGAGAATCTGGTCCACTTCGCTCAATTTTGGTGAAAGCACGGAGTTTACGGCCACAGCCACATCCAGTTGGCCGCGAAAGTGTACAAGATTCGCCAGGCTCCGCCGGTAGAAGACAACGTTCTCGGCGGCGCAGCGGCTGCGTGCCTGCCGCAGCATGCCGCTCGAAAAATCGACCGCCACCACTTTACGGAAGCGCTCGGCCAGGAAGGGCAGCAGATTGCCGATTCCGCAGCCTAAATCGGCCGCTGTGAGGTTTTCCCGCCCGGGCAGGCTGTCGAGGAAGGCCAACAGCGGATTAACGACTTCCTGCTCGAACGGGCTGCTGATTTGATCGAAATAAGTTGCTGATAACTGATCCCAACTTTGAGCATCCATCGAACAAAGCCTTATCTTTCAATTATAAACGGCCTCAATTTAAATCGATATTTCCGTCGGATAACTTTACTGTGATAACTCCCGATAGCATCCGCGCCTGCTCCTGCGTATAATCTCTGGCTGTGACCCTACATATCGAGGGAGCCGGACCGGCCATCCTGGTCCTTCAGGGCGGGCCGGGGTTGTCGAGCCGCAGTGTGGCTCCGATCGTGAGCGCGTTACAAGACCAATTCCGCGTCATCCGCTTCGACCATACCGGCTGGACCGTGGCCGGCGTCCTCGACCAGTTGGAAGCCGCCCGGCGGGAGGCCGGCGAGGAGGCCTGGTTCGTGCTGGGGCACAGTTGGGGCGCGGCCCTCGCTGCCCTTTATGCGCACGGCTATCCCGAGCGGGTGCGCGGCCTGATCTTCGCGCATCCGCTGGAAATTTCGAGTGCCTTTTGCGATCACGCGGGCGACCTCGCGGGCGGCGACGATCCATTCGCCCTCGATCACGACCCCGACGTGGCCGAGATGCTCTGGGAAGATCTGGAAGCCACGTGCCCGGACTCCATTGAGGAAGGCTACGATCTTGCTCCGGTGGCCCGTGCGATCACGGCTCCAGCTCTGGTGCTGCTGGGGGAACAAGACGCTATCGACTACCGCTCCGGCCGGCTCTGGGCGGAGCTGACCAACGCTCAACTGGTCTCGTTGCCTGGGGCGGGGCATTGGTCCTTTCTCGACCGGCCGGACGAATTTCAGCACGTCGTGACGGAATTTCTCACCCTCCACACCGCGCGCCGCGTGATGGCCGCGGTAGGCTAAGCAGCCCGGCGTCTCACGCGCGGTGATCGATCTGCGGCGCAAGCACCCCAAGCATTTTGACTACGCGCACCGGGCCGGCGCCGCGATTTTCGTGAGGATCGGAGACGCGCTCTTTTTGGCCGTCAACCTAAACAGTCGGGAGCGGCCTATGACATTGATTGATCCGTCATTGAAACAGCGCTCCGGCATGCATGAGGAATTGCTCGACGATGGGGCCGAGGGTCAGGGACGGGAAAAAGGTCAGCGAGGTGATCAGCACAATGGTGCCCATCAACAGGCTGATGAAGAGCGGGCCCTTGGTGGGCATGGTGCCGCTGGTCGATTGCAGGCGGCGCTTGCGCGCGAGACTACCGGCGACGGCGAGCGCGGGGATGATGACGAGGAAGCGGCCGATCAGCATTTCCACGGCGAGCGTCAGGTTGAACCAGGGCGTGTTGGCGTTGAGGCCGGCGAAGGTGCTGCCATTGGTGGCGACGGCGCTGGCGTTGTCGTAGAGAATCTCGCTCAGGCCGTGAGGACCGTTGTTGGTCAGGTTGGCGGTGGGAAGGCCTGGTGCATTCCAATAGCTCGAGGGCGCGAACCGGATGAGGAAGCTGGCGCTGGAGAAGATCACGATGGCGGCGGCGGTGGCGACGAAGGAGATCATCACCATCTTCATCTCCCGGGCCTCGATTTTTTTACCGAGGTATTCGGGCGTGCGGCCCACCATGAGGCCGGCGATGAAGACGGCAATCAGCGCGATCAGAAGCATGGAGACCAGGCCGGTGCCCGTGCCGCCGAAGACGACTTCGCCGCTCTTGAGGTTCAGCATTTGCACCAGACCGGAGAGCGGCATAAAGCTATCGTGCGCGCTGTTCATGGCGCCATCGGCGGAGGCCGTGCTGACGACCGAAAACAGGGCAGACGCGGCGGCGCCGAAGCGGACCTCCTTGCCTTCCAGGTTGGCTCCAGGGATGCCGCGTTGATGCAACGCGGGATTACCTGACTGCTCGTTCCAGGCGGCGACGCAACATCCGAGGACAAAAAAGACGGCCATGGCGATGAACAGCGCCCAGCCCTGTCCCTGGTCCCGGATCATGCGGCCAAACGTGTAGGTCAGGGCGGCGGGGATGGCGAGGATGAGGAGCATCTCCACGAAATTGGCGAGCGGCGTGGGGTTCTCGAAAGGATGGGCGGAATTGGCGTTGAAGAAGCCGCCGCCATCGCCGCTCAGGAGCTTAATCGGCTCCTGGGAGGCGACGGGGCCGAGCGCGATGGTCTGGGGCGAGCCTTCGAGAGTGGTGACCTGCGGGTAGGAGCGGAAATTTTGAATCACGCCCTGGGAGAGCAGAACGAGTGCTCCGAGGAAAGAAAGCGGGAGCAGGACGTACAGCGTGCTGCGGGTGACGTCGACCCAGAAATTGCCCAGTCTCTCGGAGCTCTGGCGGATGAAACCGCGAATCAAAGCGACGGCAACCGCCATACCGGCGGCGGCGGAGGTGAAGCTCTGCGCGGTGACACCCAGCATCTGAGACAGATAACTGAGGGTGGTCTCGCCGGAATACGATTGCCAACTGGTGTTGGTCATGAAACTGACGGCAGTGTTGAAGGCGAGATCGGGAGTGATTGGGATGCTGCCGCGCGGAGCGAGCGCGGTGCCGAGGTGCAGCGGATTGAGCGGCAACCATGCCTGGATCCGCAAGAGCACATAAAACAGGAGGAAATTGGCGAGGCCGAAGGCGAGGCAGGCTCCGGCGTACATGGTCCAGGATTGCTCGGCGGCCGGATTTACGCCCGAAACCCGGTAGATCAGGCGTTCCAAGGGGCCGAGTGTGCCGGAAAAAAGATGGCGCTTGCCCTCGAACACCTTGGCCATGTACGGGCCGAGTACTCTGGTGACGGCCAGCAGCGCGGCCAGGAAGGCGATCAACTGGAAGAAAGCGATCCAGATCATAGGCCTGATGTGTAGGCAGAGGGTCACTGCCAGGATACAGCCAATCGAGCCGGGTGGTGACGGCAACAGCAGGCGCCGGCCGGAGTTTGGGCTGGCAGCGGGTATTATGGGTTTTGTGAACGCCGCCCGGCTTTCCGCAGGGATACGACATCTGCTCATCGCAATCCTCGTGGGTCATCTGTGCCGTGCGCAGGCGGGGCTGCCGGTGACTTACGCGCGGCTGCTCGATGCGAGCCTCGAAGCGGGCAACTGGCTCACGTATTCGGGCGATTACAGCAGCCACCACTTCAGCACGCTCGATCAGATCACCAGCGACAACGTTCAGCATTTGCATGTGAAGTGGATTTTCCAGATGCACCACGCGAAAGTCGAGACGACGCCCATTGTGGTGGATGGCATCATGTACGTCACGCGACCGCCGAGCGACGTGATTGCGCTGGATGCGGAGACGGGGCGGGCTTTGTGGAGCTTCGAGTACAGGCTGCCGCGGAGGGTCTACACGTGTTGCGGGGACGTAAACCGGGGTGTGGCGATACTGGGCGACCGGCTGTTTGTGAACACGCTGGATGCGAACCTGGTGGCGCTCGACGCACGCTCCGGGCGCATGTTGTGGACGCGGGAGATTGTGGATCCGGCGCTGGGCTACACGGCGACGGCCGCACCGCTGGCGGTGAAGGACAAGGTGATTGTGGGAATCTCCGGCGGCGAGGCGGGAGTGCGCGGCTTTGTGGATGCATACTACACTGCTACGGGCGAGCGGGCGTGGCGCTTCTACACCATTCCCGCGCCGGGCGAGCCGGGCTCGGAAACCTGGACAGGCGATGCGTGGCAGCACGGCGGAGGAACCACGTGGGTCACGGGATCGTTTGATCCCGGCCTCAACCTGCTCTATTGGGGCACGGGCAATCCGGGGCCGGATTATAACGGCGATGTGCGAAAGGGGGACAACCTTTTTTCCTGCTCCGTAGTGGCGCTGGATCCGGATACCGGGAAATTGAAGTGGTACTTTCAATTCACGCCGCACGATACGCACGATTGGGATGCGACGCAGGTGCCGGTGCTGATTGATTCGGTGCTGGGCGGGCGGCCGCGGAAACTGCTGGTCGAGGCCAATCGCAATGGGTTTTATTACGCGCTCGACCGGCAGACGGGCGAGTTCCTGCTGGCCAAACCGTACACCAAGCAAACCTGGGCCAGGGAGATTGACGCTAGGGGGCGGCCCGTCGTGATACCGGGACAGGAGCCGACGCTCGAGGGAAATGATTCCATCTGGCCGGGAGTGGACGGCGGGAACAACTGGATGTCGCCCAGTTACAGCCCAGCCACGAAGCTGCTTTATGTTTCGGCGCGCGAAGAGCGGCGCCTGTTCTTCAAGTCGGACATGCCCGAATTCCGCGCGGGCGAGATGTACGCGGGCGGCGGCGGAGGACGCTCCGTGCAGTTCCGGCCGGAAGAGAACGCCGGCAAGCTCGTGGCCATCACGCCGGAAACCGGCGAGATCCAGTGGGCGCACCGATTGCTCTCGCCGCAGTGGGCGGGTGTGTTGTCCACGGCGGGCAATCTGGTTTTCTCCGGCACGCTCGAGGGCGACATATTCGCGCTCGATGCACGGACGGGGAAAGAGCTCTGGCATTTCTCCGGGGGTGACAAGATTTATGGCAGCCCAATTACCTTCTTAAGCCGGGGCAAACAGTTGGTGACTCTGCCGATTGGGGACAACCTGATTGCGTTCGGCCTGGATTGAACGGTTGCTGGCGGGATTCGTTTTACCCAGTGCCTGGTGGTTGACGGCGTGCGCGCTCGCGGCGCAGGCTCCGCGCGAGGCAGGGAGTCCGGCGGAGCCGGCGGAAAAAAATCCGTTCGCTTCAGAAGCGGATATTACAATCGGCCGCCAGTTGTTTCTGAGCCGATGCGGAGCCTGCCATGGGCGGGACGGGGAGGGCGGCCGAGGCGCGGCGCTGAACACCGGCCAGTTCCGTCACGGAAGCGCGGACCGCGAAATGTTCCTGACGATCCGCTATGGGATTCCCAATACCGAAATGCCGGGAACTTTCCTGCCGGACATCGAAGTCTGGCGGCTGGTCGCGTACGTGAAGCGGTTGGGATCGGCCAAAGCAGTGGAGGAAAGGGCTCCGGGTGACCCGGAAGCCGGGCGCGCAATATATAGCAGCCAGGGATGTGCGGCGTGCCACCGGATCGACGGCACGGGCGGCGATATGGGACCGGATCTGTCTTCAGCCGGTGCACGGAGCGCGCTGAGCTATCTGCGGGAGTCGGTCGTGAATCCGAGCGCTTACATTCCGGTTGCGTACCGGACAGTCACCGTGACGACGGCAAGTGGCGCGCGGATCCGCGGCCTGCATCTGAACGAAGATGATTACTCGATAGAAATACGCGATCTTAGCGGCAACCTGCGCTGTTTTCTGAAGAGCGATTTGCGCGAGATCGAGTACGATAAAGACTCGCTGATGCCGCCGTACCGGACACTTTCGGAAACAGACCTGGAAAACCTGCTGGCGTATTTGAAATCGTTGAAGGGAACGAGATGAGAGGAATCAAAACGGCTGTGGCTGTGGTGGCGCTATTCACGGGACTTCTAGCGGCTGCGGATTTTCCGGAAGCCGAGATCTCGAACGGCCAGTTGCAGGTGAAAATATTTTTGCCCGATGCGAACCAAGGATTTTATCGCGCCACGCGGTTCGACTGGTCGGGTGTCATTTACAGCCTCCAATACGGGGGCCACGATTATTATGGCCGCTGGTTCCAGAAGACGGATCCATCGGTGCACGATTTCGTGTACCAGGGCGCGGACATTGTGGCCAGTCCCTGCACGTCGACTACAGGACCGGTGGATGAGTTCGCACCGTTGGGATGGGACGAAGCCAAGCCGGGCGGCACGTTCGTCAAGATCGGCGTAGGAGTTCTGCGCAAACCGGACGCCGCCAAATATGACAACTACAGGCTGTACGACATTGCCGATTCGGGCCAATGGACGACGAACAAAACGCGGGAATCGATCGAGTTCACCCATGAGGTGGGTGATTCGTCATCGGGGTACGGCTACAGCTACCGCAAGAGTTTGCGGCTGGTGGAGGGCAAAGCGGAGATGGTGCTGGAACACAGCCTGCGAAACACCGGCAAGCAGGCCATCCGCACGCGCGTCTACAACCACAATTTTTTGGTGCTGGATGGCAAGCCGCCGGGCCCGGGTCTGGTGATCACGGTTCCGTTTCAGATCCAGACGGGACGCCCGCCCGACAAGCGGCTGGCCGAAGTTCGCGGGAACCAGATCGTGTATCTGAAGACGCTGGAGGGTGAGGACATCGTCTCCACCCAATTGCGAGGCTTTGGCGACAGCCCCCGGGATAGTGAAATTCGCATTGAGAACAGCAGGCTCGGTGCGGGCATGAGAATTACCAGTGACCGGGCGCTCGCGAGCGAATCGCTGTGGTCGATCCGGGCGGTGGTGGCGATGGAGCCGTTTGTTTCGGTGTCGATCGAACCCGGACAGCAGTTCACCTGGAGCAGTACCTATGACTACTACACGGTTCCGGCGGGAGCGAAATGAAAGCAGCCCACTAGCCGTGCGCCGCGTTTTTCAAGAACGTTCCTTGCTCCAGCTCTTCAAAAGCCTCGCGGAGCTGCTGCTGGGTGTTCATGACGATAGGGCCGTACCAGGCGACCGGCTCCTGCAAAGGTTGTCCTGAAACCAGCAGGAAGCGGATGCCGTCCTCGCCGGC
>JASHOO010000164.1 GCA_030041035.1 Bryobacteraceae bacterium
ACCGCAGGTTCCCCTTCGAACACCAACACGCACACGCCCGGGCCGACAATCTCAATCGGCCCATGCCGGAAGCCCGCGCTGCTCATGCCCTCGGCGTGGAACTTTGCGGACTCTTTGAGGATGAGCGCGCCGGTCCCCACAGCGGCCAGCGATTCCCCGCGTCCGACCAGAAAAAGATGCTTCACGTCGTTCATTTCCTGCCACAGCACGCGAACGTGCTCGCGCCAGTTCGTCAGATATCGTTCCGCCGACGGTGCTGCTTCGGACAATTCAGTTGAGAGGCGTCCGCGCTCGCCCGAGCCAAGCACGCCACGCAGCCACTGCAATGCCAATAACGAGGCAACATATGTCTTGCATGAGACCGAAAACTCCTCGCCCGCCTGGGTAAGCACCACGGCGTCTGCGCGGCGCGCCAGATCTGCATCCGCATGATTGGTGACGGCAAGGACCGGTGCCGCGCCTCGCATTTCAAGCAGCCGGAGTACTTCTACGCTTCGCCCGGATTGCGAGAGCACAACCAGAAGCGTGGCGGCGTCGAGGACTTCCGGCATGGAATGAATCAGCTCGGAAGTTTCTACCATCAAGGTCGTGACGCCCGTCCGGTTCAAACTCACAAACAGCGGATGCAGGGCATGAAACGACCCGCCCATGCCAGTCAGCACCACCCGCCGAAACCTGCCGGATTGTAGGTCACGTGCCAGTTGCGATAGCGCAGCGGATTCGTGCAATCCGGCAAGTGTTCGATCGAGAACCAGCGGCTCATCGAGCAGATCGCGGAGATACTCACCTTCCAGAAGAGAGAAATCGATACCCATGTTGTTCCATGATAGCGGTGTTATACTCCGCTCACAGATGGCTGGTCATGCGTAATGTACCGCTTTATTGCCTGGTGAGCCTTGCGTACGCCTTCGCCGCGCGCGAAAAAGATCCGGGCTTGATCTGGTCGTTCGAGCGCAACGAGGAATTGCAAGGCATCACGCTCTCGCATGCTCGCGTCACGCGCCTGCACAACTTCGCCACCGAGGGTCATTACGCACTGCAAGTGGATTTCGAAGTGGTGGAGCGGCCGCAGATCGAGCTGTCGGTTTTGGATGTCAAGCCGGATTGGCACACGTTCGGTACGCTGGGTTTGGATGTGACCAATCCATCAGAGGAGCCGCTGGGTTTTTCGGTTGAGGTCGAGGACGCCGCCGGCGCCGAGACTTCCGCTCACACAGCTCTGGATTTGCAGCCTCATGAATCCGGCAGCTACGCGCTGGCGCTCGATTCGCCGCGACCCACTGACTTGGGAATGCGCGGAGAGCCGCCAATTCCCCATTTCACGATGCTGGCAGAGGATCACCATCCGCTGAACCTCACTCGCATTTCGAAAGTTCGCATCTTCCTGACCAAGCCGGTAAGGCCGCGCACGCTGGTTTTCGACAACATCCGCCTGGGGCCCGGAGTCTCGTACGACAAGATCGTCGATGCTTTTGGACAGTACTCACGCGAGGATTGGAAAGGCAAACTCAAGAATGACGCCGCGTTTGCCACACAACGTGCCAAGGAAGAAGCCGAGCTTCAAGCCCATCCCGCGCTTGCTGACCGCGATGAATATGGGGGCTGGGCGTCGGGACCGCAGCTCGAGGCCACAGGCTACTTCCGCACGGTGCAACACGATGGCAAATGGTGGCTGGTGACTCCGAGCGGCCATCTGTTCTTTTCGCTCGGCTTCAATTCAGTGAATACCACGGAAGGCGGCACGATTGTGGAGGGCCGCGAACAGATGTTCGAGTGGCTTCCCGCACCAGGCGATCCTCTGGCCAGGGACTACGGCGTTTCGAGCTGGGCTTCACCCGTTGGGCTGGCGATCAAATTTGTGCAAGGCCGGACCTTTCAGTTCTACACGGCGAATCTCGAGCGCAAGTATGGCGCCGACTGGTTCGAGAGGTGGAAGTCGATTACGCTGCAGAGGCTGCCGGCGTGGGGCTTCAACACGATCGGCAACTGGTCGGACCCGCGGCTTTACGAAGTCAAGCGCGTGCCCTACACGGCCACGCTGAACATTTCAGGCACGTTTGCCAAGGTCGCCAGCGGCGGCGATTACTGGAATCGTATGTCCGACCCCTTCGATCCTGCATTCGCCGAGGCAGCGGATAGCACCGCACGAGAGGCGGCTCAGAAGCGTCGTGATGATCCCTGGTGCATGGGCTACTTCGTGGACAACGAATTGTCCTGGGGAAGCATGAAAGACGATAAGGGGCGGTACGGCCTGGCGCTCGGAGCACTGTCGCTGGATGCAACTTCGCCCGCAAAGCGCGCATTCCTGGCGCAGCTCCAAAAGCGCTACGCGAGCGTGGAGCAGTTGAACGCCTCCTGGCAAACGCAGTTTGCCGACTGGTCCGCGCTCCTGGAAAGTCCTTTCCGGCCACCTGCAGATTTCAGCGCGCCCATGCGTGAAGACCTCGGCGCTTTCGTCAAAACGCTGGCGGAGCAATATTTTCGCACCGTGCGAGACGCGCTCAAGAGGTATGACCCGAATCACTTGTATCTCGGCACCCGATTCGCCTGGTATACGCGAGAAGGCGTGGAGGCCTGCGCGGAATTCTGCGATGTGCTCAGCTTCAATATTTATCGCCCGCGCGTTGAAGCCGCCCAATGGAGCTTTCTGAACGAATTCAGCAAGCCTGTGATTGTTGGTGAATTCCACATGGGAGCGATCGACCGCGGCATGTTCCACACCGGCCTGGTGAAGACTCACGACCAGGAGAAGAGGGCGGAAATGTTCACCGATTATGTGCGTAGCGTTGTAGACAACCCGATGTTCGTCGGCTGCCACTATTTCAAATACACCGACGAACCGCTCACCGGCCGCCCCGGCGACGGCGAGAACTACAGCATCGGCTTCACTACCGTGGTCGATGGCCTTTATCCGGAAATGATTCAGGCTGCGAAGACCGTTGGCGGTGAGATGTACACGCGGCGCAGCCGGCCCGTGACTTCAGAACACTAAGTGGTTCGCCCCGGCCGTTAATTCCTTCTTGATCCCGTGCCAGTCAAACTCTCCCGTCGTGCCTTCCGGCAGGGTGACTTCGGCATCCAGTTTGCTCCCGTCCAGCGACAGCTTCACCCGGATCTCGCCTTTCGGATGAGGAATCGATCCCGCGGCGTGCGTCAGCTTTCCGAGGAAGGGCCGGATCAGGGCGCGGCGAAATCCGGGAGATGCTGAGTCGATGCCCAGTACGGTCCGGAAAAGTTCGTAATTCGGGCTCGCGCCCCAGGCGTGGCAATCGGAGCGCGAAGGGTCCTCGGTTTCCGCCCATGTAGTAAGGCCGCGCGCCAGCATGGTGCGCCAGGGGCCCAGCAGATCCAGATACCGGTCTCCGGCGCCCGCCTTGTTCAGCGCCGAGTACAGGTAGAAGCGGAAGTAGATCGAACATTGTACCAGCGATTTATCTTCGAGAATGCGCTCCATCAGGTCCTTCGCTTCGGCGCCCGTTGTGGCGTCCGCCAGAATGGCCAGCGCATTCGTGTGCTGCGAGAATTGGGTGCCGCCTGGGGTATCCGCGAACATCTTCCGCCCGTTGGACCAATAAAGATTGCGAACGGCGTTGCGAAGCTGATCCTCAGCGTCGCGATCGTCTTCGGCGATGGATTCCGAACCGATCGTTTCTTCCATCTCGGCGGCCCAGCGATACGCCAGCAGAAGTTGCAAATCGAGCGGCGCAGAGCTGCCTTCCGCGGGAGTGGGAGGCACACCATCGTCCCATTGTTTGGTCCAATCGATAAAATTCCACCACGATATTGCGCGCAGCGATCCGTTTTCCTTCTGGCGGGCCGCGAAAAAGTCGAGCACCGCCCGGACTCCGGGTAACATGCGGCGGACGAAAGCAGAATCGTCCTGGTACATCCAGTAGTCGTGTACCATCCCGATCCACCAGAGCGAAAACGGCGGAATGTACTGTTGCAAGCGTGACGGCGCGCGGCTGTAGGTGGCGCCTTCGGAAGTGCGCGAGGAATTAATCAGCTCAATGGCATTGCGCATGAGGCGGGCGTCGCCAGCCGTGTAGAGCGACACCAACGCCTGCACACGCGTGTCTCCCACGTATTGCAACCGCTCGTAATAGGGGCAGTCCATGTACGTTTCGTGAGCGCACAGCCGCGCCGTGCGCCAGCCGACGTCGAGAATCTTCTGCAATTCGTCCAGGCCGCCCTCGAGGCGCGACTTTCGCTCAAACGGATAGCCGGTATAGATGCCGCGCAGATCCTCAATGACGAGAGGCTCATACGCGGTCTCGATCTTCAACTCGAGATAACGATACGTTCGCCAGTCCAGGGGCCGGAAGAGCCGATGCGCGCCACCATCGGGCAGGAAAACGTCGCCGTAACCGCGGAACTGTTTGCCCTCAATCTCATTGCGGTTCCCTTTGTCGCGCCGGTTGGGTAGAAACAGCGCCTCGGCATAGCGCATCGAAACTGACGATCCTTTGCCCTGGCTCACGCGCAACTCGGGATAGGCAGTGGTCAGATAGCTTTGATCCAGCAGCAGGCGGGCCTTGGTGTGGGCCGGAATCTCCAGATGCCCGGATTTTTCAGGAAACTCCTCGGGCGCCTTGATTCCCTCGGCCTGCCGCACTTTCGACAAACGCAAGGGTGTTTCTTCCATGGCGGGAATCAATCGTGGCACCAGCATCCAGCGGCTGGGCGCATCCTGTGCGTCGCGCGGCGCGCCTGGCGGACCTACCCGCACGGCAAGCCAGCGCGAGTCGTCAAAATCCGGCTGTTCCCATCCCCACGGGTATTTCGCGCCGTCGATCCTGTCACCGGGCCCAACCGCAAAGTATTCGGCCAGTTCCTCGCGCGGGATGGGCACAGCGCTGAATGCTTTGTCGGCGACACCCTTCCATGGTTTGCCGGTATCGGCAACGCGTTCCGCGATCCCGTCGCCTTGAAGCAGAAATCCGGTCTCGTAAGTAATCTGCGCCTCGGCCGCATAGGACGAATAGTTCCAAACCACGGCCGCCAGCACATTCTTTCCGGCCTTCAAATGCGGCGCCAGGTCCACGGTCTCATAGCGCCAGTGATACAGGTCGCCCCGCGCCGGGCCGAGGCTCACGCGGTCCCCATTGACGTAAAGCTGATACCGGTTGTCTGCCGTAACGTGCACGACAAACGACGCGGGCTTGGCAGGCAGATCAAACGTCCGCCGGAAATGATAGACGCCGTAATCAAAACCGGAGGTCTGGGCGACCGAGATCCATCGGGCGGTCCAGACGTGTTTCAGCAGGTCGGGGTTCTCCGCTCGTAGGCTCGTAGAGAACCCGAGGCAGGCGATTATCGCCGTCACACGGATTGCACTCACTGTTCGTATCGGCATGGAGCACCGGGCTCATTGTATCGCCGTGTTTGGTGGTACGATCTACGCGATGCCGACCGTAATCGCCTGGCTCGTCCTCACGGCGATGGCCCAGCAGGCTCCGTCGACTGCGCGGCCTGCCTCCACTCATCAGATCGAAGAGCTAGCCTGGTTCGCCGGCGCCTGGGAGACGGATAACGGAAAGGTCCACGTCGAAGAATACTGGACCGTTCCATCGGGCGGCACGATGCTGGGTATGGGCCGATCGGTCAGGGATCAGAAGACCATCTTCTTCGAGTACCTGAGACTCGAACAACGGCCCGATGGCATTTACTACGTGGCGCAGCCGCGCGGACGTCCGCCAGTGGATTTCCGGTTGGATTCGCTCCAAGGCCAGGAAGCCGTCTTCGTGAATCCGGGGCACTCCGATCACCTGAAACGCATCGTGTATCGAAAGCATCCCGACGGCTCTCTCACAGGACGCGTCGAGGGCGTCGATGACGGCAAACCGTTCGCATCGGACTTTGCCTATCGGCCTGCGAAACCGCTGTGACAAAAAAAGCCGCGCCGCTTTTGGAAGCGCGGCTCGAGACTTCAGAACTGGCGAAGTGACTCTTAGTAATCCATGCCCTCAGGCCCGCCGTGCCCACCGGGCATTGGAGCCGGTTTCTTCTCGGGAATTTCTGCGACCATGGCTTCGGTGGTCAGCATCAACGAAGCGATCGACGACGCATTCTGCAGCGCCGTGCGGGTCACCTTCGTCGGATCGATGACGCCCGATTGCACCAGGTCTTCATACTTGTCGGTCGCGGCGTTGTAGCCGTAGTTCGGATTGTTGTTGGTGCGAATCGTGTCGACCACGATGGCACCCTCGGTGCCCGAGTTGACCACGATCTGCCGTAGCAGCTCCTCAGCAGCGCGCTTCACGATGTTGATACCGATCTGCTCGTC
>JASHOO010000165.1 GCA_030041035.1 Bryobacteraceae bacterium
TTCGCGGCACGGCGCCTTACTGATCGCATCCCGTTTGGCTTTGCCGACGACCGCATCTTTCTAATGCTAGCTGCTCAGCGCTTTGGCGCTTTCGTGTCCAGCTTTTCTTGAATGGTCCGGTAGGCACGGCGCCCGCCGCATGAGAATCAGGTGCGCGCGGAAAATCTCGAAGATGCGCAGTGTGTCGCGGGTACATCATGTGCTCCAGTTCGGCGCGCCGCCGGCTCATCGGCTCATCGGCGTTGATGTGATTGCTTCTGCTTGGGGATCCGTCGGATTGAGGAGCCCACGTATCCGGATGACGAAACAGCGTAAGTGTGTAAGCGGCTCGTAAACCGCTCTTCCTGATGTACTGGCGGGCGCTGCATTCTGGTGCCATGGGTGACACTGCCATCGAGACGAGGCCGGCCAACGCGAAAGCAGACGAGTGGGCCGAACGAATCGCTGCGCAGCAGCGCAGCGGAATATCTGTGAAGCAGTTCTGCAAAGAACAAGGGCTGACGGAGTACTCCTTCTATGCCTGGCGGAAGCGGCTCCAGGAAAGCGGGCCGGTACGGTTTGCGTTGGTGGAAAGGAGTGCGCGGCGGCAAGAGCTCGGCACGGAGGCGGCTCTAGAACTGGTGTTGCGGACCGGTGAGCGGCTGCGCATCGGCACTGGGGTGGATATCACGACGTTGCGGACGGTGCTAGACGTACTGCGAGGATGATCCACCTGCCAGCCAGCGTGCGGGTGTACCTATGCCTTGCGCCGTGCGATATGCGCAAGAGCTTCGACAGTCTGCAGGCGCTGGTCCGCGACCACCTGGAATTGGACGCCTTCGCCGGACACCTCTTCGTTTTTTCAAGTCGGCGGAAGGACCGCGTAAAAATCTTGTATTGGGATCGCGACGGTTTCGCCATCTGGAGCAAGCGGTTGGAGGAGGGGACGTACGTAGTTCCGTTTGACGACGGCGCAGAACGCCGGCGTGAGATCACGGCGCAGGAATTGGGAGCGCTGCTGAGCGGCATCGATCTGAGCACAGCCAAACGGCGAAAACGCTACCGGCGCGCGGACGTATAAAACATTTCTATGTAAGGTTGTTTTTACTTGGAAACAGGCCGGTTTCCGCGTAAGCTAAATGCACGGTGCCGATCGATCCGAACAGCTTGCCGCGGGATGCAGAGACGCTGCGAAAGATCGTCGTGGATCTAGCCGAACAACTGGATCGTTCTCTGGCCGAGCAGAACAAGTATCAAAGTCTGCTGCGCGAACTGCTGGAGGCGCAGCGCAACCGCAAGAGTGAGCAGTTGTCGAAAGAGCAGCTGGCATTGTTCGAGGCGGCCTGGAAGGCATGGAGTACGGAAGACGAATCCGCTGCCGGCGAGGACGACGATGACCTCGATGGCGATGCGGGAACCGGCGCGAAACCGAACGAAACGCAAAGTCAGAAACGGAGCGGGCGGCAACCCCTGGCGCGGCATCTGAAGCGGGAGAGAATCGTTCACGACCTGGCCGAGGCGGAGAAGCACTGTGCCGGCTGCGGCAAGGACCTGCGGCTGATTGCCGAAGAGACCAGCGAACGCTACGAATACATCCCCGCATCGATGAAGGTGATTCAGGACGTTTGCCTGAAGTACGCCTGCGACTGCACAGTGAGGACCGCCACCAAGCCACCGCAACCGATCGAGAAGAGCACGGCGGGAGCGAGCTTATTGGCGCAAGTGATCGTGGCCAAATGGGCCGACCACCAGCCGCTTCACCGCCAGGAGAAGATGTTTGAGCGGCATGGCATCGACATCTCCCGCAAGACCATGGGCGGTTGGATGGCGCAGTGCGCGGAACTGCTCGATCCTTTGTACCAGTTGATGAAGAAGGAGCTGTTGAGCTCCAAGGTGATCGGCACCGACGATACCAGCGTGAAGGTGCTGGACCGAAAACTTACCTTCGCCAGGATTGGGCGGATCTGGCCGTATGTCGGAGATGGCCACCATCCGGTGATCGTGTATGACTACACGCCCACACGATCACGCGCCGGTCCGGCGAAATTTCTGGAAGGATACAAAGGGTATCTGCAGGCGGACGCCTACTCCGTCTACGATGCATTTTTCAAGCCCGAACGCGGGATGACCGAGGTCGGGTGTTGGATGCACGCCCGGAGGTATGTGTTCAAGGCGTGGGAATCCGACGAGGGCCACATGGGACCGGCGCTGCACCTAATCGCACGCCTGTATAGGGTGGAAGAGCGCGCCAAGGCACTGTCGCTGTCGGCGCAGCAAAGGTTGGCATTACGCCAGCGGGTGTCGGCGCGGTTGCTCGGTCAGCTCCACCAGTATCTGCTGCAGTTGCAGCCGGAGGTGCTGCCGAAAAGTCCGTCCGGCGCCGCGGTGCGCTATGCGCTGAACCAGTGGAAGGCGCTGACGCGCTTTCTGGAAGACGGCGAGTTGGAGATTGACAACGGCGCCACGGAACGGGCCAATCGCGATATCGCATTGGGCCGCGGTAACTGGACATTCTTCGGGAGCGACACTGGCGGCAAGACGGCGGCGGTGCTGCGAACCTTCGTCGCTTCCTGCAAGCGGAGCGGCGTCGAGCCGTTTGCCTGGTTCCGCGACGTGCTCTCGCGCATCCCGTCGCACTCCATCACCCGGCTGAGCGAATTGTTTCCCCACAACTGGAAGCCAATCACCTGCTCGGTTCAAGTCTAAGCCCCGAATCCGCCGTCACTAACATAAAACCAGCGCCAGCGTGAGCGCGGTTTACGAGCCGCTTA
>JASHOO010000166.1 GCA_030041035.1 Bryobacteraceae bacterium
GCGGCTATGCGGGCGAGGTGGTGACAGAGCATCGGGCCATCTTCGACTTCGATCCCGAACGCGGCCTCGCCCGTGCGTTTCTCGGCCGGGTAGGATACAACATTGGCGCCAACCGCAGCATAGCGCTCAAGGCAGTTGTCCGCGAAAATGGTCGAGCCAGTTGGACGCGAGCCGAATACTCGCAAGGGCTTGGCCAGCACCTGCGCGCGACGCTCAGTTATAACTGGTTGCGCGGTGAGCCTAATGACTTCCTTGGCCAGTTCTACCGCAATTCATTCTTTTCGATCGTCTTGCGCTACAGCTTCTGAAAACGTCGCGACCTCAGTCGAAGAGATAAATCGATCCAGAACAAAAGGATCGAGATTCCAGTGGTAAACGTACGCCGCCTGCATCTGTTCCACATCAAATCCTAGTCTCATGTATCTTAATTGTCTTTACTAATGTGATGGGTGGCCGCATGCTGATGGTATGCCGCTCCCACCGGCGTCCAAGCTCAACCTTACTGACCCGATCCCAGCCCCGTTGCTGCGCGTCAGGCACACAAAAGGCAACGGCGCGCATTTTGGGTTGGTCACCAGATGGGGAGCGAATTGTGTTTACCAGCAGCCGGATGGGATTTAAAGACGAGGCGTTCAATACGGATCTGGGAGCACAGCCCTACGGCGAAATCTTTGTCATGCGTTACGACGGCACGCAGGTCGAGCAACTCACCGACAATCAGTGGGAAGACGGCGTACCCGCGTGGCTGCCGAATAAACCAAATCTGCCTGCGACGGCACCTCCCAACAAATGAGGCTTTGAAACCAGCATCGAGACAGCTTAACCAATCGGAAACAATCCAGAAACGGCATTATGGGAAAACGCACAGGGTCCCGGGCGGATCGTCTGCGACTCGGAGATTGGTCGGAACTAGGAATGAAAAGTGTGCGTCCAGCGAAGGCTGGCATGAACAGTGGGTGAAAGTCCCATCGGGGTAAAAGTTCAAAGCCCCGCAGCTTGAATAGCAGGAAGGAAGGAAACTGAGAATCCTGAAGCCTATTGACAAAGCCATCTAAAAAGGATGGTGAGCGAGTCACCGGGCCGTAACGAATGTGTGAACCCATATGGCCTCGAAAGTACTGCACCCCGAAGGCCGAGCCCTCACTTTTCGGGCGAAGGCAGCATGGAGCGTCGCAAGGACTGACGCGGCGAAACACTTCGGCGGGGTTGTTAGGGACAGCACGGTGACAAGGTCATGCTAAGCAACTGGAGAAACCCTCCTCGTCCCGTCGAGAAATTGGCGGAGCAGGGAAACCGTATAACCGGTAGCACCGGGAAGTCGGTGGACGGCGAGAGGGATTCGGCTGGGTCTGTAGTAGCGAGGAAGCGGAGTAACATCCGCGGAGCGAAGAGGCCCTGCTGTTTGTAATGGCTCTAACAAAACGGGAGGCAAGGGTGAGATGACAAAAGCGCCCATCAGTTTGCAGGACCTGAGAAGGAGCCTATATGTCAAGGCGAAGGCAGAACCGCCTTGGCGTTTCTGGGGACTATACGTCCACGTCTGCAAGATGGAGACTTTGCGGGAAGCCTACCGGATGGCGAGAAGTAATGACGGGGCACCGGGCATTGACGGGATCACGTTCGAAGCCATCGAGGAAAGCGGAGCGGAGAGTTTTCTCGGGCAGATTCGGGAGGAATTAGTTACCAACACGTATCGGCCCATGCGAGCACGGAAGAAGGAGATTCCCAAGGATGGAGGTAAGAAAGTCCGCATCCTGTCGATTCCTGCCATCCGTGATCGCGTGGTCCAGGGGGCATTAAAGCTCATCCTGGAGCCGATCTTCGAAGCGGATTTCCAACCAGGGTCGTATGGATATCGACCGAAACGGACAGCGCACGAAGCTGTAGCCCGAGTAGCCCAAGGGATTGTCGAGGAGAAGACGCGCATCATTGATTTGGATCTCAGCGCCTATTTCGATAACGTGCAGCATTCTCTGCTGTTAGAGAAGGTGGCTCGACGGGTTCGAGATGATGCGGTCATGCATCTGCTCAAGATGATTCTGCAAGCGACCGGGAAGAAGGGCGTTCCCCAAGGCGGGGTGATTTCGCCGTTGCTCAGCAACCTCTATCTGAATGAGGTAGACCGGATGCTGGAGAAAGCGGTGGATACAACGCGAAGGGGCAAGTACACCAACATCCAATATGCACGTTTTGCGGATGATATGGTGATCTTGATCGACGCCGAACGGCGGAGCGACTGGCTGGTGAAGGCGGTAAACAGGCGGCTCCGCGAGGAGTTCGCGAAGCTAGGCGTTGCGATCAATGAGGACAAGAGTCGGATGGTGGATCTGAAAAAGGGAGAAAGTTTTAGCTTCCTGGGTTTTGAGTATCGGCGCATACTGAGCCTTCGGCGGAAGTGGCGACCATACTATGCGCCCAAGCTGAAGAAGCGGACAGCGCTATTCGAAAAGCTCAGGGAAATCTTCCGACAGCATGTCAGCTGGCCCGTCGAGACTGTGATTGCGAAAATCAATCCGATTCTGCGTGGTTGGGTGAACTACTTTCGGGTCGGTCATTCGAGTTCTTGTTTCTTCATGGTCAAACGCTGGGTAGAGAAGAGGGTCAGGCAACATCTGATGCGTGCCCGGGGACGCAAAGGTTATGGCTGGAAGCGGTGGAGTAGCGAATGGCTTTATGATCGGCTGGGTTTGTTTAACGAATACCAGCTCCTTCGATGGTCAGGCGTGAAAGTCGCCCCAGCACGATAGGCCCCATAACTCTTGGCACTAAGCAAACAGGTGCGCCCAGTGCGGGAAATCCGCACGCTGGGTGCGATGTGGCGGGGGCTGGAAACGGACTCACGGTTTGGCTATTGAGGCACTCCCAGAGGAAACGGGGAGCAACAAGCTAGGCTAGACCTTCGGAACACCGCGCCAGTCCTCGACCCGACCGGCATCGCAACCGCAGATCGCTGGCGCAGCTCGCAAGGCAGAAGCTAGCCGCAGGGCCGTCCATCTGAAGCCGGGCGGAACAGCCGCCTCTTTACATGTCACGGTTCCAGAACGATCTTGCCGCGCGTATGACGCTGTTGGAGCTCTCGATAGGCCTCGCGTACTTGGGCCAGGGGATAGACCTTCGCGATCGGGATCTCCAGCCTGCCGGCCGCAATCAGCCCGGCAAGTTGCCCGAGCACGTCCGCGTTGGCGGCTTCAAAGCTGCCTTCCGTCTTTACCCCGTACTTCGCCGCGGCGGCGAAGTCGATGATCGTATCGATTCGAGGCGGAGCGACGCCCAACTGAATTGCCAGTTCGACGTACCCTCCGCCGAAGGTGTCAATGAAGGCATCCACTTTCCCACCCGACGCCGCGTGAATCCGATCTTCCACCCCATCACCATAGGTAATGGGAATTACCGCGTGATCGGTTAGCCATTTTCGATTCGCGTCGCTAGCCAAGCCAATGACCTTGGCTCCGGAATTTCTGGCCAACTGAACCGCGATCGACCCGACCCCACCCGCAGCGCCGGAAACAACCACCGCGTCACCCGCGCTCAGACCAACGCTCCGCACCGCGGCGTAAGCCGTGGTCCCAGCTACGAACAAGGCGCCGGCCTGCTCCCACGATACCGTTGGGGGACGAGGCACAAGATTCCCAGATTCGACCAGCACGAACTCGGCTTGGCTTGCTCGCTCGTTAGTGAATCCAATCACCTCATCGCCCACCGCGGCATTCGCCACTTCCGATCCGACCTGCTCCACGATGCCGGCCAAATCGCTGCCCTGGCCCGAAGGGAACGTGGCCGGCCAGCGCTTGGCAAACAATCCTTTCCGGATCGAGGACTCGCCAGGATTAATGCCCGCGGCTTTTACTCGTACCAAGACCTTCCCAGGCCCGGGCCTTGGTCGGTCGACTTCCACCACTTGCAGAACGTCGAGCCCGCCGTAGTTATTGAATCTCACTGCACGCGGCATAGCGCTTCTCCTCTCAAGAGCGACACTGCTAGTAGATTCCGCTCGACTCCCGACCGATTCGCCAAACGTAACGGCTCAGGCTTAACGCGCCGCGCGTGTTAGCTTGTTTGAGGCGAACGGATGGCGTGCCACGCGCAGCCGCCTCGCAAGCGGGAGGAAAGATGCGGACGGGACGATTGGAGGCCTTCAGCGATGGCGTGATCGCGATCATCATCACGATCATGGTGCTGGAAATGAAAGTGCCTCATGGGGACACCGTGAACGACTTGTTGACCGTACTACCGATCTTCCTCAGCTACGTCCTGAGTTTCGTTTATGTCGGCATCTACTGGAACAACCACCATCACCTGCTGCAGGCCACCACGATCGTAACGGGCGCGATCCTTTGGGCGAACCTGCACCTGTTGTTCTGGCTATCGCTGTTTCCGTTTGCTACCGGCTGGATGGGGGAGAATCATTACAGCGCACTACCCACCGCACTCTACGGCGTCGTGCTACCGATGGCCGCCGGCGCGTATTACCTGCTTCAGCAGGCGATCATCCGCTCGCAGGGACTCTGCGTGTCACTAGTTTCACACCGGAGGCAGGGCCAGTTCTTGAGTGGGCATGCTGATTCGCTCGTCCCGCTGCTCGGCCGTCTGCGGGCGGAAATTGGAGATATCGAGTTCGGATATCGGCCCAGGGATTATTTGCTTGTACTCTGAACCGTATCGGCGCCAAGGTCCGGGAGATTAGACACCAGGGCCATCCTGACATTGTCACCACCTGGGCGGGCCGGCTTGCCCGGTTCGAAGTGGAGATCACTTCAATCGGCGATCGTTACCACACGATCAAGGCCGATGATCTCGCGTCCCTCAAGCCAGTTCTGGATGGTGACGTCGGCTTCCTAGCAATACCGGATGCGACGCATCCCGTGAGATGGGCTGTAATCGAAAACGGCCGAATACGAAAGCGCTTGGGACGATGGCCTCTGGCAACGCTCCACGCGATTGCTGATGCGAATTTGTCCAAACTTTGCACAGAGGAGTTTTGCGCAATGGTGGCAAACAATCATCAAAGACTACATGCCCTTACGTTCCATCTCCTCTGCGACCGCGTGCTCCGAGGACTGGATATCAATTGAACAGGGCGATCCCCGCGGTTGCCCGCTCCTGATGTTGTGGAAGATTGCCTTCGTCGGGACGATCGAGCGCCCGTGTTAACAAACTCCGGGAGACGGAACCAGAGACGCAGAGAGCCGGCGTGGAAGGGGCGTGGAACCAGGAGGGACTCGGCGGCCCATGCGCGGGGGGCTCGAACGGAGAGACGAACGGAGACGCGAAGTCCTTCCAAAGACTACGCGACTGAGCGAGCGGATGCCGTCAACCAACGGGCACGCAAATCAATGGAGGGAAAGGAATTGGCTCCTCAGGTAGGACTCGAACCTACAACCCTTCGGTTAACAGCCGAATGCTCTACCATTGAGCTACTGAGGAGCAACACTGCGTAGGTGCTCTTATTATAGGCGCTGTGCGGCGCAGTGTGTCAAACCGCCGCCGCTTCCTGCTCGGCTCGCGCGTAGTGCAAAAACAGCTCCAACCCACGATAATCGGCCGGACCGAGGTCAGAAACAATGTGATGGGTCAAATATTCTCTCGCGAGCCCGGGAGGGATGCCGCGCGGCGCCGCCTCCAACCGAATGATGTCGTCCAGGTGGCTTCGCCCGTACTCATAAGAGGCGCGAAAGATGACTTCCACGTCCGGTGTGACCGTTTCCTTGCGCCCCGCCCAGATTGCGAAGACCATGGGAAGGCCGGTCATCTCGGTCCAGGCCGCGCCCAAATCCAGCACGTGACGATCGAGTGCTTGGGGATCGATGTGCAGGGCGGGGTCGCCGATGATCAGGGCAGCGTCAGCGGCAGCCAGCATGCCGGGGAGATCGGGTGTGAGCGGCTCGATGTGCGGTGCAGCGCCGTAGCGCCGGGCCAGAATGATGCGCGCCAGAGCCACGGAGGTTCGCGAACCGGTGTCCGCGGCGAGCGTCTGAATCTGGCCGAAAGGCTTCGAGGAGATCAACAAAATGCTGCGCACCGCTCCGTGCGAAGCGATGCCCAGG
>JASHOO010000167.1 GCA_030041035.1 Bryobacteraceae bacterium
ACGGCGCTGGAGCCTCGGGCAGGAAAGAGCCCCAGGGAGGCCAGCGCCGCGAGAAACTCTCGCCGTCCGATCGGGAAAAGCGCCACATTGTCAAGCGTAGGACACGCATGTCTGCCTGTCCACCAGCCTAAGTGAGCGAGCGTTCAAGGGTGATTTCCGAGAGCTTGGTTTCCTCAGGTACATCGGTGGGGCTTTCGAAATAGAGGTGATAGCCGTCGGGATCAACGAGGTGGGTGACCCACAAGCTGTTGCCGACCTGCGGTTCGGAGGCCTTGATGCCACGCGACAGAACGTCGCGATAGATGGCAAGCGCGTCCTCGCACATGAAGTTGATGGACATGCCCTGGCCGAGTTTGCCCTCGGGGCGGCCGGCGTGGTGGCCCTCTCGCCAGAATTCCTGGAGCATGAGCGACGCGCCGCCCAATGTCAGCCGGCACCAGCGGAGCTTTCCGTCCGGCACCCATTGGTATTTCATGGTGAAGCCGAGGCCATCCATGTAGAAGCGAATGGAGTCCTCCATGTTGGAGACGCCGAAAAAGGGCACGACTTCCCGGACGTTGGCGGCTGGTTTTGAATCGGTGGACATGCGTTCCTCTATTCTGCGCGCATGGTTTGAGCGGGATCAGCGGCGGCAGCACGCGCGGCGGGACGCCAGCAGCCGAGCAGGGCGACGGCGGGAAGCAACAGCAGGGCAAGTGCAAAACTCAACGGGTCGCGCGGAGAGATGCCGTAGACCAATGCACTGAGCCAGCGAGCGGCAAGGATGGCCGAGAGAGCGCCCAAGAGCGCTCCGGCGGCGCAAAGCGCGAGGCCATGACGCAGAACCAGACGGAAGATGTCGCCAGCACCGGCTCCCAAGGCCATGCGGACGCCGATTTCGGGCAGCCGGCGGGAGACCTGGTAGTTGAGCACACCATAGATTCCGGCAGCGGCGAGGGCCAGCGCTAAGGCACTGAAGATGGCGGCGAGCACGGCGGTAAAGCCGACGGGGGCGATTTCGCGTGCGATGTAATCTGTCATAGGCCGGACCTTGGCCAGGGCGAGTGAGGGGTCGCGGCGGTGCAGCAACCGGCGGATGGCAGGCACCAGAGAGAGCGGCTCGACGTTGGTGCGCAACACGTAGCTTAACGGGCTGCGGGGGCTCTGCTCGAACGGGATGTAAATCTCGCCGCGCACCTGCCGGGTCAGTGAGTGATTGCGCACGTGCTCAACCACGCCGACTACGGTGCTGGAGACGGGCGCGAATCCGTAGCCGGCTACATGCTCAACCTCGACTCTCTTGCCGATGGCGGACTCGCCGGGCCAGGTGGTCCCTGCGAGGAGATCATCGACGATGATCACGGAGCGGGAATCGGCGCGATCGTGGGCATCGAAATAGCGGCCTTCCAGGAGGCGGATGCCGAGAGCGGCGAAGTAACCTGGAGTCACCGAGCGATGGTCGGCGATCAGGGTCTTGGCATCATGTTCGGCGACACCCTCGGGACGATAGGGGCTGTACCAGTTGGGAAAATCATCGAGAGGCAGGTGCGAGGTGGCGCCGACGCGCTCGACGCCGGGCAATGCGGCAAGCTCTGCTTCCCAATCGCGAATGGAGCGGAGCGGGATATCCGGGCCGATTGGTCGGCCGAAGTTGATCTGAAAAGTCAGGCGGTGGCGCGGCTCGAATCCGGCGTTGACCTGTTCGATTTTGGCGAGCGTTCGCGCGGCAAGCGCCGCTCCGGTGACGAGCACGAAAGCGATGGTGATTTCACCGATTACGAGGGCCGCACCGGCGCGGCGGTTGAGTGCGCCGATCCAGCCGCGGCCGCACGCCCGCAGGCTTTCGGTGAGATTAAGCCGGAAGGTTTCGAGCGCCGGGGCCAAGCCGAATAGCAGAGCGGCGCCGAGCGAAACGGCCGCCGCGAATGCAAACATGGGCCAATCGATGCCGGCATCGCTGATGTGCGCGAGACGCTCGGGACGAATGGCCAGGAGCACTCGAAAACCGGCCCAACCCATTGCCATTCCGCAAGACCCGCCGATGAAGCAGAGCACGGCGCCTTCGGCGAGCAACTGGCGCACAATGCGGCCGCGCGAAGCGCCTATGGCGAGACGGAGCGCGATCTCCCTGCGGCGGTCTGTGGCGCGGGCCAGCAGAAGGCTGGTGACGTTGACGCAGCAGATCAACAGGAGGAACGACGCACCGGCAAAAAGCGCAGTGAGCGCCGGGCGAAGATCGCGAACGGCATCGGCCTGCATGGAGGCCAGGGAAAAGCGCAGATTCTCGGCATCGTAAATGGTGTAGGCTCCGCGGATTTCAGCGGAGACGCGATCGAGATCGCGTTGGGCCTGAACCATCGAAACGCCTGGTTTCAGACGCGCGATCACGCGGAGGAAATAGAGATCGCGGGGCGTTGAATAGATATCGTACGGGAACGGGATGAAGGCCGGCACGTCGGCGGGGACGTGAGTGTCGGGAGCTATGTGGAGCTGGAAATCGGCGGGGAGAACGCCCACGAGCATGGCGGCGAGCCGGTTGTCGAGGGCTTTGCCGATGAGGGCAGGGTTCGCGGCGAAGCGGCGGCGGAAGAATTCGTCGGTCAGGATGATCGCGGGGCGTCCTCCGGCTTCCTCCTCTTTGACGAAGGTGCGGCCCTGAGCGGCGTGCACACCGAGCACGTCGAAGAAATTGGGCGTGACCTGGGCGACCCTGACTTGTTCGGGAGCGTCGCCGGGAAACGTCTCGGTGCCCACCCACATCCCGGCAACACCGGCGAGCGAGCGGTTGCGCCGGGCGATTTCGCTGAGCATGGCGGCTGAAACGGGGGCGCGCGCGTTGCCGGCTGCCCGGAAGCTACCAAATATCATGGCCAATTGCTCAGGGTCCCGGTAAGTCAGCGGGTGGAGCAGGACCGCGTAAAAGACGCTGAAGATCGCGGAATTGACGCCGATGCCGAGCGTCAGGGTTACGAGGGCGATGAGCGCAAATGAAGGCCGCCGTTGCAGACACCGCCAGGCATAGCTCACGTCGCGAAGCGAAGTTTCGAGCGAGAATCCCACCAGACCGTCGCGGATGTTTTGCTTCACCTGTTCGAAGCCTCCAAACTCGAGGCGTGCGCGGCGGCGCGCTTCGGCCGGTGGAAGGCCCTGCGCGACAAAGCGATCGACGATCATTTCGAAGCTGGAGCGCAGTTCTTCGTCCAGATCGTCCTCCAATTGCCGACGCCGGAAGAGGAACGCAAAAAAATGGGTGAAGCGGCGGAACATGGGTTATCCTTCGGACTCCAACATCCAGTTCATAGCCGAAGTCATGCGGCGCCAGTTGCGCTTCTCTTCGGCAAGCTGGGAGCGGCCGGCGCGGTTGAGGGTGTAGTACCGGGCGCGGCGATTGTTTTCCGACAGCGCCCACTGACCCTCGATCCAGCCTTTTTGTTCCAGACGGCGAAGCGCGGGAAACAGCGAACCGGGCTTGACGACGAGGGTACCGTGCGTGACCTGGTGAATCCGATCGGCGATGCCGATGCCGTGCATGGGAGCTAACTCCAGCGCACGAAGAATGAGCAGATCCAGGGTGCCTTGCAGAATCTCCATAGATAAATAGCAAAAGATATCATATTCAGGGCAGTTTTTCTATAGATGATCTTTAGGAGGGCAGGAATCAGGGCAGGGACAAATGGGCGACGCCACGTCCTAACGCGGTAGGATGAACTCGTGATTCGCGCCGCGCACTCGATTGCCCTGCTTGCTATCTGGCCGGCGATCGCTTTATCAGAGACGGGCTACGACGCCTGGCTGCGTTACGCGCCAGTCACACCATCAGCCGTTCAACTGTACACGCGTCTGCCGGCAGCCGTGTTTGCGTCCGGCGCATCGCCGGTATTCCAAGCGGCGCAACAGGAGCTGGTGCGCGGGGTGCGGGTTATGCTCGGCAAAACCTTGCACATCGAATCGCGCCTGTCGTCGAGGGACGCAATTATCCTCGCGACCTTCGATGCGCTGCCCGGCGTGGTTCCGGGCGTGAGCCGGCCGCCTTCGGCCGTCGGGGGAAGCTACCTGCTGAAGACTCTCGCGCGAAACGGCCATTTTATTCTGCTGATCGCGGGCGCTGACGACCGTGGCGTGCTTTACGGAATGTTCGCGCTTCTGCGCCGCATGGCTCTCGAGCGCGACATTGAAAACCTGGACGAATTCGCTTCACCTTACGCGCCGGTGCGATGGACCAATGAATGGGACAACCTCGACGGGAGCATCGAACGCGGTTACGCCGGCCGCTCGATTTTTTTCGAGAATGGACATGTCGTCGCGGACTTGACGCGCGCGCGTGATTACGCACGGCTGCTGGCCTCGATCGGTGTGAACGGCTGCACAGTGAATAGCGTGAACACCGATCCGCGCACGCTGACCAGTGCGTTCATCCCCGAGTTGGCGCGAATTGCCGAGGTTTTCCGGCCATGGGGCGTGCGCATGTCCATCGCCATCGATTTCAGCAGTCCGAAAAGCGCGGGCGGCCTGGACACGTTCGATCCGCTGGACCCGCGAGTAGCGGGGTGGTGGAAGCAGAAAGCCGACGAGGTTTATCGCGCCATTCCAGATCTCGCGGGATTCGTGCTCAAGGCGGACTCCGAAGGGCGGCTGGGGCCCTCGGCATACGGCCGCACGCACGCTGATGCGGCCAATCTGATCGCACGCGCGCTCAAACCGCACGGCGGACTGCTGTTCTACCGCGCTTTTGTCTATGACCATCACATGGACTGGCGGAATCCGAAGAACGATCGTGCCCGAGCGGCTTACGACAACTTTCACCCCCTCGACGGCCAGTTCGATGACAATGTAGTTCTGCAAATCAAGCATGGGCCCATCGACTTTCAGGTTCGCGAGCCGGTGTCGCCGTTGCTGGGAGCGCTGGTGCGCACCAACGAAGCCGTCGAGTTGCAAATTACGCAGGAGTACACGGGCCAGCAGCGGCACCTTTGCTATCTCGTGCCCATGTGGAAACAGGCGCTGGATTTCGATCTGCACGCATCCGGACGAGTCACGTATGTCAAAGATCTGGTTTCCGGCCGGACGTTCCAGCGTCCTGCGGGCGGCTTTGTGGGCGTGGCCAACGTGGGGCTTGACACTAACTGGCTGGGGCACGATCTGGCCATGGCCAATCTTTATGGTTTCGGGCGGCTGGCGTGGGATCCGAATCTCAGCGCGCAGGAAATTGCGGATGCATGGACGCGACAAACGTTCGGACAGGATGCGCTGGTCGTCGAGACCATTGTCAGCCTGTTGATGGAATCCTGGCCGGTTTATGAAGCCTACACAGGACCGCTTGGCGCCGGGACACTGACGGACATCATCCAGGCGCATTACGGGCCGGGGATCGAATCCTCGGAACGTAACGGCTGGGGGCAGTGGCACCGCGCGGGCGCAGATGGCATCGGCATGGACCGCACCGTGGCCACAGGAACAGGCTTCATCGGCCAGTACTGGCCGTTCGTGGCGCGCATGTACGAGCCGCTGGCAGATTGTCCCGACGAGCTGCTTCTGTTCATGCACCACGTGCCGTGGACTTACGTTCTGCACTCGGGCAAGACGGTCATCCAGCACATCTACGACTCGCATTACGATGGAGCCGCACGGGCGCAAACATACGCGGACCGCTGGCGGCAAGTGCGAGGCCGCATCGACGAGCCGCGCTATCAAGCCGTGCTCGCGAAGCTCGAGTATCAGGCCGGCCATGCCATTGTCTGGCGTGACGCCGTTTGTGATTGGTTCCTGCGTACGTCTGGTATTCCCGATGCACGCGGGCGCGTTGGCCATCACCCCGGCCGCATCGAAGCCGAATCCATGAGCCTCGATGGCTATGCGGTCGAGACCGTGACGCCGTGGGAGACAGCTTCGGGCGGAAAAGCGATTGGCTGCTTGCAGCCTTCCTGTTCCGCGAGTTTCCGGTTTGAGGGCAACTCAGGTCTTTACGATCTTGCCGTTCAATATTTTGACGAGCATGACGGAGTGGCGGACTACACCATGACCGTCAACGGCCGCATTGTGTTCGAATGGCAAGCGAACGACACGCTGCCCTCCGACCAGCCCAACGGGCATACCAGCACACGCAAAACGGCGCGAGGCATTTCGCTTCGCACCGGCGATGAAGTCCGCATTGAGGCGCGGCCAGATCGGAAGGATCACGCCGACCTCGATTACATCGAGATTACGCCCGCGCCGGCCCGGTAACCGTCACGATTTAGGCGCCGCGGCGCACCCCGCGGGACGGCGCTATCCCTATTTGCCCGCCAGCGGCGACGGCACGATCGGCAGCTTCGGCAGTTCCTCGTCCAGCTTACGCACTTCCAAATCGTCCACCAGCAGCGATGGCGCCACCACTGATACCTCAGCCGCGTACGAACCCGCGCCGCGCAGCGCCAGGGGCATGCCATTCTCCAGGTAGTTCAGAACATTCGTGTCGTCGCCGGCCGCGCGGATGTCCCGCAACGAGCGCACGTTCAGGTCGCGGAACCGCACGCCGCGGATCAGTTCCTCTTTGCCGTCCTTGTCCACCTTGTAAATCAGGACCGGCAGGCTCACCAGATGCGAACCACCGTTTCCGTCTCTGGCATTGGCTGCCATCATCCGCCGCACCTCGTCGAAGGGCGCCGACGATGGAAAATCGAGTTTCCGCACCAAAAGGCCATACGCCTGATTGCGGGCCTGGCAAATCTGAATCAGTTGTTTCTTGAGATCGCTGACCGGTACGGTCTCGGTGGCCTTCACCAGCAAATTACTGATCGTAGCGCTGTCGGCGCCGAACGCACCAGGCAATTGTGCCCGCCCGTTCGATTCCGTAAAGCCCGTCACCGGCTGGCGCGTCAACAGAAAGTTTTTCAAAATGCCTTTTTCGATCAGCGTGAGCGGCTTCGGCACTACGCCTTCGTCATCCACGCGGTTGCTGCCGAACAACGGCTTCCCGCGCCATTCGTCGAGGGTGGGATCATCCACCACCTCCATCCATTCCGGCAGCACGCGGGCGTCCAGCCGGCCTTCCAGTTCGCTCGCCGGCATCAGATTGGGTCTTCCCGGTTCGTTCACCGGCCTTCGCGTCAGCACCAGGTTCCTGGCCAGCAGGTCGGCCAGCAGTTGCGCTGCGGCCACGCCTTCGAACAGGATCGGCCCGTTATAGGTTTCGCCCACCGGCGCCTTGGCCAGCGCAGCCACGTTTTCCGCCACGCCACGCACCACGCGGGCCAGCTCGGCGTCACCCGGAAAGCGACCGTAATGGTGCGAATAGATCTCCGCAGCGTCCCGTACATACATCCCATCGGCGGCCTGCCCCGCTGCATCCGCCACCAGGTACAGCACGTGACCGCCCGTCCGCACCTCCGTACCCTCGGAATTGACCAGGTAGCGCACATCCTGAGATGCCCGTACTTCCACGCTGGAACTCATGACTTGCGGAAAATCCGCAAAGATCGCGGAGAGCGACCGCGCCCGGCTCACCCAGCCCTGCTTGTCGAGCGCTTCCTCGGCTACCTGCTCCGTAAAATGCACCGGCTCCGCTTGCGCAAAATCCGCAAGCGAATCTCCCGCGGACATGTTTTTCAGCGCGGCTCGCTTGCGGGCCAGCGCTTCCACCGCCGCCTTGTACGCCTGATCCGTCGCCAGCCAGAGATACCGCCGCAGCACCGTGTAGGAATCCTCCAGCGGGAATGCATCGATATCGTAACGGCTGCCAAAACTGGCCCCGCTCCCCACGTAGTTGGTGTTGTCGAACTGGTAGCTGCCCACACGCACCTGCACGCGTGGCGCCCGGAACCGCGATTCCGTCGTGCTGATGACTCCGCCCAGGCTCGCGACCGTACCGAAACCCTCGCCGTCTTCGACCGAGTACGCGATGAAGTACGGTTTCTCGAGGTTGACCGACTTGAGTCCCTGGGAGTGCTCCAGCTCATCGTGCATGGCCTTCAGGACCGCGGAATCGTCCGCCGCGATCGCAGCCGTGCTCAATACCACAACCAGTGCCAGAGTTCCCCGGACCATAACGCAATCATATCTTGTTCACGTTTGGTGCCGGAGCTGCTGAAACCGCCGGCGCCGCGAAGTCGTCTTTCAGCCATGTCGAAAGGAGGCCAACGGAACTGTTCGCAGGCGACGGTTGTTCAAACTGACCCGGCAGCACGCGCGCGAAGGTGGATTTTTCTCCTGTTCATTTCGTCGCTCGCGGCCGTTTGCCCGGTATGGTTTGCTGCACCCGCATTCGCCCGTGATCAGGACCAGCCCTCGCCGAACCTCCAGGCCGCCGCCGCAACCGTCCACGGCACCGTGACCGATCCCTCAGGACTCGTGGTGGCGAGCGCGATTGTCACCTTGGAAACCGCCTCTTCCACAGGCCCGCGTACCACCATCACAGACGAAGCCGGATCTTTCCACTTCTCCAATCTGGAACCCGGGAGCTACAAGGTCACGATCAGCGCTCTCGGATTCACGGTTTGGACCACCTACGTGGTGGTCGCCTCTGGCGGGAGTCCCGCGCCGCTTTCTGCCGTACTCCGGGTGGCGCCCGCATCCACCAAAGTGGATGTCGGTCTCACCCCACACGAACTCGCCGTCGAGCAAGTGAAGGCCGAGGAGAAACAGCGTCTGTTAGGCGTCTTTCCCGACTACTTTGTCAGCTATGAACCGAACCCGGCTCCCTTGAACGCCGCGCAGAAATTTGAGCTCGGCTGGAAAAGCCTCATCGACCCCGTTCCCATAGCGAGCGCCGCGATAGCTGCCGGAGTCCAGCAGGCGCGCAACACTTACCGCGAATTCGGCCAGGGAATGGAGGGCTACGGCAAGCGTTTCGGCGCCCAGTACGTCGACGAAGTCAACGGTGTCCTCATCGGCCATGTACTTATGCAGTCGGTCTTTCACCAGGACCCTCGCTACTTCTACAAAGGCACCGGCGGGTTTCGCCGGAGATTCCTCTATGCCTTCGCCACCGCGTTCGTTTGCAAAGGTGACAACGGGCATTGGCAGCCCGACTATTCTGATGTTCTGGGCGGTCTCGCGGCCGGCGAGATCTCAACCCTCTACTATCCGGCCAGCTCGCGCACCGGATTGCGGCTTTTCCATAACGTGCTTCTCGGTTTCGGCGGCCGCGCGGCAGGCAATCTCGCGCAGGAATTTGTCCTCCGCAAGCTCACCACTCACGTGCCGACGGTGGCCGCGAGATTGATGCAGCCGACCCTGCGTGAAGGAACGCCGGTTTCGCTGATCTCGGTTGAAGACTTGAGTGCAAAGGCGGCGCAAAGCACCGGACCGATCGACTTTGTCCTGACCCATGACATTCAGGTAGAGGGCGCAATCGTTGCGAAAGCCGGCTCGAAAGCCTCGGGCGAGGTAGCGTACACGGCTGCGCCTGACGTCAACGGGCAGCCGATGCACGTGAGTCTTGCGCATGTGCGCCTCAAGCTGGGCAACACCGAGGTTCCACTCAGAAGCACTCCGCAAAAACGTGACGGCGGCGCCCTCGAGTATCATCGCCTGGAAGACTCCGGCAGGATTGCCATCACTCTGTACGTGGCGCAGAATATCACGCTGCCGCAGGCGCAGTGAGGCCGAGCCGGCGGCAAGCTATCTTTCAAACCAAACACCTTGCTTCTCCCTTTCCGCCGGTATCCAATTACATTCATGCGCCGTTCCGCCGCACCCAACTCCGACATCCGCCAGGTTTTGGTCGAAACCTTCGCTGCCAGTGGCCGGATGAACCAGCTTGTCCTCGATCATCTCGATCCGCGCGTCTGGCGAGCCAAGCCCTCCGGAGCCGGACACCAACAGGGCCGCACCATTGCCGCCATCTTCGCCCACCTGCACAATAACCGACTGGTATGGTTGAAGCGTTCGGCGCCCCATCTCAAGCGTCCCGCCGCTCTGGACCCCTTTCGCTGCACCATGAAGCAGACCGCAGCCGCACACCGGAACAGTACCGCGCGTTGCCTTGCAATGCTCGAGGAAGCGTTGTCCGATAATCCCAACCGCCGAGTGCCGATATTCTCGCGCGGCAGTTGGGCCTCCGAGTGGCCGGCCGGAGCAACCATGTTCGCCTACATGTTTGCCCACGACGCCCATCATCGCGGTCAGATCCTCGCGCTCGCTCACCAACTGGGCTACCGCGTTTCTGAAGACGCAGCCTGCATCTGGCGCTGGGACAAACTTTGGAAGGACCTTGGTTTCCCCGCCGGCCCCCGCTAGCCCGGCGGTCAGAGCGCCCAACCCTAGCGAGCGGAAATAATATTGTCCGCGTGCTCCGGCCGCCACGCCGGCGTCGCTTCCTCGAACTGGTTGTCCGTCAACTGCCGCACGTCGCTGCCGTCGGCGCGCATCATGTACAGGTCACCGTAGGGCTGAGGTCCCCACTCATCCACCAGCGCTTCGTCCTTGAAGCCTTTCCGCGAGCTGCTGAACAGAATCCAGTTCCCGTCCGGCGACCAGGCCGGGTGCGCATCGTTCCCATGGCTGTTGGTCAGCTTCTTCACGTCGGTCCCATCCGGCCGGATCGTGTAGATCTCGAAATCGCCGTCGCGAAAACTGCAAAACGTGATGAGATCCCCGCGCGGCGACCACATGGGAAACGTGTCGTAGTCGGAAGTGAGCGTCGTGATTTTCCCATCCTCGATACTCATAGTCCGCAGTCCTTGGTGCCCATCGCCCATCACCCGGTACACGATCCGCTTGCCGTCCGGCGCCCAGCTCGCGAACCCGCTGCTGAACTTTCCCTCGGTTAACATGCGTAAGCCCGAGCCGTCCGGCCGAATGATGCCGAGCTGCCCCGGCGCAACCGGCCGGTCGAAGAAACCGCCGATCCCAAATACGATCGACTTGCCGTCCGGAGACCACATCGGAAACGTGATCACTTTGCCGTTGTTGTCGAGCAACGTGTGCAAGTTGGTCCCGTCGGCGTTCATGATCACCATGGGCTTACTGACAGCCGCCGTCAGCACGACCTGGTCACCGTTGGGCGAATAATCCGGCATGTCGCCTTTGGTCGAGAGCAGGTCGATGCCCGCATCAATACCAAACGCCGCCTTTACACCAAGTTCACCCCGGAAATTCTTTTGATAGACCACGGTTTTGCCGTCCGGCGACCAGGAGGGATGTCGGATCTCGCCTACCGGCCCGGATCGCCCGCTGGTAAACCGCAAGCCCTGCTTCTCCTGACGAGCCAGAACGTAGCCGATCTCCTCGCCGCTCGTGTAATGCGGCGATACCTTTAGCCCTGGGCCGGAGGTCTGCGCCTGCATGGCGCCCGTCTCCACGTCGATCGAGACGATCTGAGACGTCGCCGTTTCCCGGAATCTTCCCGGGTACACATCTTTGGGTACGGCTTGGTGGTACACGATGTGCCGCCCGTCGCGCGACCATTGCGGGCTGCCCGCGTATCCTCCCAGTTCCGTCAGCCGCTTGAGACCCGTACCGTCGGGATGCACGATGTAGATGGCCGTCGATTGCAGCAGCTCCCAGGAAGGCTCGGCCCGGCCCGGATGTGTGTCCCGCCCGGAGCTGAACGCGATCCAGTTGCCGTCCGGCGACCAGCTCGGCCGAAAATTGCCGCCCGTGTTCTTTGTCAGGTTCGTGTACTCGTGCCGGGCAATCTCCAGCAGCCAGATGTTCGCTGTGCCGCCATCATCACGCGTCGAGACAAATGCCACCGTCTTGCTGTCCGGCGAGAGCGACGCCTGGTCGTCGTAGCTCGGGCCGCTCGTGAGCTGCTCGATCCCCGAGCCGTCCGCATGCATCCGGTAGATGTCCGCCGACCCCGCCCGCTCGGAGGTGAAGACAATCCACTGCCCGTCGTAGGAATAAGACGCGTTGTAATCAAGGCCCGTCACGCCAAGCAGCGGCCGCTCGTTCGTGCCGTCGCCGTCCGCGATAAACAAGCCGCTGCGTTCCGGCGCCAAACGGGTGAACAGGATGTGCGGCCGTTCACCCGCTATGCCGGGCGACATGGCGGCAAGAAATATTGCGGCGCCGGCTAGCGCGATGGCGATCCCCGGACGTCCTCTCGACTTCATCTGCATGCCCTCCACCTCACGTAACACAAGTAACAGATGATACATCAGACCCAGTTCGCGAGTCTTTTTTCTTTGCCCGGCGTATCATCACCATATGCGATTCCAGCATGTTCTCCGGCGCCTTGTGCGCACCCCCATGTTCACGGCGATCGCCGCCATCACGCTGGCGGTTGGCATTGGCGCTAACAGCGCGATCTTCAGCGTCATCAACGGCGTTCTGTTGAAGCCGCTGCCCTATCGGCACGCCGACGAGTTGATTGACCTGAACCACACGGCTCCCGGTGTCAACTTCCCCGATGCCGATCCGGCGCCGTTTCTTTATTTCACCTACCGTGAACAGGGCCGGGTATTTCAAAGCCTCGGGCTGTACCAAACCAACTCGCGCACGGTGACCGGACTCGCCGAGCCGGAGGAAGTGAAGTGCCTCAACGTAACGGCTGAAATCCTGCCTATGCTCGGTGTGCAGCCGGTGCTGGGACGTTGGTTTTCCCCACAAGATGACGCGCCGGGCAGCCCGCTCACCATCATCCTGACCTATGGCTGGTGGCAGGCACGGTTCGGGGGCGACCGGAACGTCGTCGGAAGGCAGATCCTCGTCAATGGTGTTTCGCACCGGGTGATTGGCGTCATGCCCGCGGATTTTCGTTTCCTGGATGAGAACCCTTCATTGCTGATACCATTGCAGCTCGATCGTAACAAGGCATTCCTGGGCCAATTCGATTACCGCGGGATTGCACGGCTGAAGCCCGGCAGAACGATCCAGCAGGCGAGTGCCGATATCGCCCGCATGATTCCCATCGCCCTGCACAGTTTCCCTCCGCAGGCCGGTTTGACCGTGAAGGTATTCGAGGACGTGCGTCTGGCTCCGAAGCTGCACTATCTCAAGCAACTGCTGGTTGGCGACGTCGAGAAAACGCTCTGGGTGCTGATGGGGACATTGGGGATCGTCTTGCTGATCGCGTGCGCGAATGTGGCGAATCTGCTGCTGGTTCGGGCCGAAGGAAGGCAGCAGGAGCTGGCCATTCGCGCTGCGCTGGGAGCGGATTGGCGCGACATCGCCCGCGAGCTGTTGATGGAGAGTGTCACTCTCGCGCTGCTCGGCGGTGCGCTGGGTTTGGGGCTGGCTTATGCCGCGCTTCGTCTGCTGATCGCGATGGCTCCCGCGAATCTGCCGCGCCTGGATGAAATCTCGATCGATCCCGCGGTGGTCCTGTTTACGCTAGCGATTTCCTTCGTAACCGGAATCTTGTTCGGCATGATTCCTGTCATCAAATACGCCGGTCCGCGCCTTGCACCCGCACTGCGCGGCGGCGGACGGACATCGTCGCAAAGCCGCGAGCGGCATCGCGCCCGCAATGTACTCGTCGTCGTCCAGGTTGCGCTCGCCCTGGTGTTGCTCGTCGGCTCCGGATTGATGATCCGGACCTTTCAAGCGTTGCGCCACGTCGATTCAGGCTTCAATCCAAAGGACGCATTGACGCTGCGGATCGCCATTCCGGAAACGCAAGTCAAGGATCCGGACGCGGTGATGCGAATGGAGCAGGACATCCTGGAAAAAATCCGCGCGATTCCAGGAGTCACCTCGGCCGGAATCACCACCGTGATTCCCACCGTCGAGGGCAGCGGCGCCGATCAGGTCTATGCCCGCGATAGAACCTACCAATCCGTGCCCCCATTGCGCTATCTGAAATTTATCTCTCCCGGATTGCTCACGACTATGGGCAACCGCCTGATCGCGGGCCGCGAATTTACCTGGGCTGATGCTTACGAGCGCCATCCCGTGGCCATGCTTTCCGAGAATCTCGCCCGCGAGCTGTGGCAGGACCCACAGCGCGCCATCGGCCAGCAGATTACAGCCAATCCGAAAGATCCGTGGCGTGAAGTTATAGGCGTGATCAGCGATGAGCGCGAGGACGGCGTCCAGGAGAAAGCGCCCGCAGTGGCATATTATCCGCTGCTGATGAATGACTTCGAAGGGCAGCCCTCAGCCGTGCGGCGCAGCATTTTCTATGTCGTGCGCAGCCCGCGCGCGGCATCGCAAACTTTGCTGGCGGATGTGCGGCAGGCGGTCTGGTCGGTGAATCCAAGTCTTCCGCTGGCCAATGTACGCACGCTCGAAGACATTTATGACAAATCGCTCGCGCCAACCTCATTCACGCTTGTCATGTTGGCGATCGCGGGCGCGATGGCGCTGCTGATCGGTCTCGTGGGAATCTACGGTGTCATCTCGTACATGGTTTCGCAGCGAACCCGCGAGATCGGCATCCGCATGGCTCTCGGCGCGCGTGAACCGCAGCTG
>JASHOO010000168.1 GCA_030041035.1 Bryobacteraceae bacterium
ACGGTCGAGATGCATGACATCCTGCACCGCATGACCCGCGGCGAAGCCAATGAATCCGATCTCGCCCTCCTCGAAGAACTGGCGGCGCTGTTGCGCGATACCAGCCTCTGCGGCCTGGGCCAGACCGCGCCCAATCCCGTCATGAGCACATTGCGCTACTTCCGGTCCGAATACGAGGCCCACATTCGCGAGCGCCGTTGCCCCGCGGGCCACTGCGCCATCGCGGCGGAGGTGACTGCATGAGCGTCAAAACCCTGCAAATTGACGGCAAAATGATCACCGGATCCGACGGCGACTCCATCTTCACCGTCGCCTGGGAGCACGGCATCCACATCCCTCGCCTCTGCCACATCGGAGGCATTTCCGACGTCGGCGCATGCCGCCTTTGCCTGGTTGAAGTGGAAGGGCAGAGAAGACTGCAAGCCTCCTGCCTTACCCCGGTCCAGGAAGGCATGGTGGTCCACACCGACACCGAGAGGCTGCGTGCCCAACGCAAGCTGATCGTCGAGCTGCTGATGGCCGAGCGCAATCACGTCTGCGCCGTCTGCGTTGCCAACGGCGCCTGCGAGTTGCAGGACCTGGCCATGCGTCTCGGAGTCGATCATGTCCGCGTCCGCTATCGCTTCCCCTCCCTGCCCGTGGATCTCACCCACGAACGCTTCGGCATGGATCACAACCGCTGCATCCTCTGCACGCGCTGCGTGCGCGTCTGCGATGAAGTCGAAGGCGCGCACACCTGGGATGTCGCCGGACGCGGCGCCGGATGCCGGGTCATCACCGACATGGGCCAGCCCTGGGGCCAGTCCGATACCTGCACGAGCTGCGGTAAGTGCGTGCAGGTCTGTCCCACCGGCGCGCTGTTCTCCAAGGGTAAAACCGTCGCCGAAATGGAAAAAGATCGCGGCTTCCTCAAGTACATCGTCACCGCGCGGGAGAAGGGCCAATGGATCGGCTAGGCTCCAAACCCCGCCTGGCAACCATTTGGCTGGGCGGCTGTTCCGGCTGTCACATGTCTTTTCTGGATTTGGATGAGCGCCTCATCGATCTCGCCGGCCGTGTCGAGCTGGTCGCCTCGCCCATCTCCGACTACAAAGATTTTCCCCACGCCGACATCACCCTCGTCGAAGGCGCCGTCGCCAACGAGGAGCACCTGACGCACGTCCGTGAGGTTCGCAAAAAAACGCGTATCCTGATTTCGTTCGGCGATTGCGCCATCACCGGCAATGTCACCGCTCTGCGCAATGCCTTCCGCGTCGATGATGTGCTCAACCGCGCCTATCGCGAAACCGCGGCCGTCGTCGTGGGCATCCCCTCCGGCAATCACGTTGTTCCGAAACTGTTGCCCCGTGTGCGCCCGGTGCATGAGGTCGTCCACGTCGACTACTACCTGCCAGGCTGCCCGCCGCCCGCCGACGCCATCTGGCAGCTTGTGCTTGAATTGCTCGACGGGCAGCAACCCGCCGGTGATGTGCGGAGGTTCGGCTAATGGCGGAGCGCATCGTCATTCATCCCGTTACCCGCATCGAAGGCCACGCCAAAATCTCGATTTACGTCGATGCCGCCGGCGAAGTCGAATCCGCCCAGTTTCACGTCACCGAGTTTCGCGGCTTCGAAAAAATCTGCGAAGGCCGCCCCTTCCACGAAATGCCGGGGTTGATGTCGCGCGTCTGCGGCATTTGCCCGGTCAGCCACGTCATCGCCAGCTCCAAGGCCGGCGACGGATTGCTGGGCGTCGATCCTCCTCCTGCCGCCGTGCTCCAGCGCCGCCTGCTGAATTACGCCCAGGTATTACAATCGCACGCCCTCAGCTTCTTCCATCTTTCGTCGCCGGATTTGCTCCTGGGCCTCGATTCCCCTCCCGAAAAGCGCAACATGTTCGGCCTGGTCGAGCGGGAGCCCGATTTCATCCGCCGCGGCATTCGTCTCCGCCAGTTCGGGCAGCGCGTCATCGAACTCGCCGGCGGCAAACGCGTCCATCCCGTCTGGGGCACTCCCGGCGGTGTCTTGCACCCCCTCACCAGAGAAGCGCGCGACGAAATGGCGGGCTGGATCACCGAATCCATCGAGTCCCTCCAGATCGCCCTCGGTCGCCTGAAATCGTTGCTCGATTCCTTGCAGGAGGAGATCCGGCATCTCGGCAATTTTCCCTCGCTGTTCCTCGGCACCGTCAACCACGACGGCGGCCTGGAATATTACGACGGCTTGATCCGCATCGTCGATAGCGAAGGCAACGTCGTCGCTGACCGCCTCGATCCCCGGCGCTACTACACCTTCATCGAGGAAGCCAGCGAAGAGTGGACCTTCGTGAAGTTCGCGTACTATAAGCCGCTCGGCTACCCCGGCGGAAAGTACCGCGTCGGCCCCTTGGCTCGCCTGAATGTGGCGCAGCATGCCGGCACTCCGCTTGCCGATCGCGAAATGCGCGAATTCAAGCAGCGTTCACGCGGCGCCGTTTGCGAATCCTTCCACTATCATCTCGCCCGGCTCATCGAGATGCTGCATTCGGTCGAGCGTATCGAAGAGCTCTTAAACGACCCCGAGTTGCTGGGCGAAGACGTGCGTGCCCGCGCCCTGCCGAACCGCCGCGAAGCCATCGGCTCGTGCGAAGCGCCGCGCGGCACCCTGTTTCATCACTACACCGTCGATCGCGACGGCACCATGCGCAAGGCGAATCTGCTCATCGCCACCGGCCAGAATAATCAGGCGATGAACATGGCCGTCGAGCAGGCCGCGCGCCGCTTTGTGCGTCCCGGCCATTTGACCGAGGGCATGCTCAACCGCGTCGAAGCCGCCATCCGCTGCTTTGATCCCTGCCTTTCCTGTTCCACCCACGCCATCGGCCGGATGCCGCTCGTCATTGAGCTGCGCGACAAGTCCGGCCGCGTCCTCGATCGCATCACGCGGAGCTAGCGTGCCGGCTCTGGTCATAGCCATCGGCAACCATCTGCGCGGCGATGACGGCGTGGCCCACCACGTCGCCGATCTGCTCCACGGCGTCACCCCGCTCCGTGTCCATCAACTGACGCCGGAAATCGCCGCCGAATTGCAGAACACCGACACCGTGATCTTCCTCGACGCCGATCCCGACGCCGAGGCCCCTTCCCTCGAAAGAATTGAGGGGCCGGCCGGGACCACCGGTCCGCTCTCACATTCCATGACTCCCGGAACCGTCGTCGCGATCGCCTCGCGTCTCTGCGGATTCCATGGCGAAGCCTGGCTCTGCCGGCTCCCCGCCCGCGATTTCAGCGCGAGCACCGAACTTTCCTCCGAAGCCGTCGCGCATCTCAACCACGCTGCACAACTCGTCCACCAGCTCCTCGAGGCCCGATGCACGAGTCCTCGCTGATCCCCGACCTGATCGCCAAAATAACCGCCCTGGCCGCCGAAAACGGCTCCACCAAGGTCACATCAATCGAGATCACCATCGGCGCCCTCACCGGCATGGACGCCGACCACCTCCGCGAACACTTCGTCACCGCCGCCGTCGGCACCGTAGCCGAAGGAGCCGAAATCCACTGCCGCATCTCCGACGACCCGCTCTCCTCCGACATCATCCTCGAGTCGTTGGAACTGGAAACCTAGAGTGAGGCATCCCTCGCCTTCGCCCGCAATGCTACCCTCAAATTACATGACCTTTTCGGACTCCTTTTTTCCCTCGCGGTTCGCTATCACTCCCACGGATCTCGAATCCTACCTCTCCGAAGCCCTCTCCCACGGCGGCGACTACGCCGATCTCTATTTCGAATACCTCTCTACCAGCAGCATCAGCATCGACGAATCCATCGTCAAGAGCGCGATGCA
>JASHOO010000169.1 GCA_030041035.1 Bryobacteraceae bacterium
GGAAGAAGTCGACCGATGATGCGGTGGTGGAAGCCGTGGCCAAAGGGATCCGCTCGGTGGATCCCGACCAGTTGCAGACGGTCGAGCTGAATGTCTTCAACAGTTCGTCATTTGACGATCCGGATTGGGCCCGGCTGAGCGACCTGAACAGCACCTACGCGTATTCACCAACCTACATGCAGATGCTGCACAGCTACAACCAGAAGCCGCTGGCGCCGACGTATCTGGTGGAGGCCCATTACGATCTCGAGAATGTAGGCAAGCCGCCCGATTTCGGGACTCCCAACGTATTACGGAGGGAGGAGTATTGGACGATGTTGACGGGCGGCGTGGGGCAGTTCTACGGCAATATGTACACCTGGTCATTCAAAGCGGGATGGCAGGTTCATTTGGATACGCCCGGAACGGCGCAGCTCAAAATCTGGAAGGAATTCTTCACGTCGCTTCCCTGGCAGGACCTGGTTCCCGACCAGGGCCATGCGATTCTCACGGCGGGATTCGGGACGTATGGGACCTACGAGACACGGGTGAGCGAGAGCGATTATGCCACTGCCGCAGCCACGCCGAATGGAAGATTAGTGGTGGTGTACATGCCGACCCAGCGAACGATCACCATCAACATGAGCGCGGTACACGGCGCGACACGTGCACGATGGTTCGATCCGTCCAATGGCGAGTACCAGGACGTTTCGGGTGGTCCTTCGGCGAAGAGCGGCAGCCACGAATTCACGCCGCCGGGAAAGAATCACGACGGGGATGGAGATTGGGTGCTGGTGCTGGAGGGGCGGTGATGCTAGCTGCCATCGGGAAAGCCTCCGCGGTGGAGGACCATGGGGTAGTGCGGAAGTTGGAGCAGTGCAGGAGCGAGTGCGCGCCAGCCGTCGGGATAAGGTTTCAAGCCTTCGAAAAGAGGTGAAGACTCAGAATCCGAGGGACCCGCCAGACTCTCGAGCAGCTCCCGCAGTTTCTTAACATTCCTCGGACCAAAGTTGAGCGTCCAGTGGTTCTCGATACTGCCGGCCAATTGATGATACTTCTCTCTTGCATTCCGCCCCTCCGAAGTCAGTGTGAAGACCTTCGCGCGACTGCTCGCCGGGCCTGTCTGGATGCTACCGAGTTGGCATTGAGTGGCGCGGCGCAGCGCCATGGCGATGGCCTCCTTGGACACACCAGATAAGCGCGGAAGGTCCCGGACGCGAATACCTTCCTCTTCAGCAAGCCGAAGCACATTTGCGCCAACCGCGAGCGAAAGGTTCGAATCGCTTTCGAACTCTACAGCGAAGGCCAGGAGCAGCTTTGCGAGCAGACCTGGCAGAGTGTCGACGGAATAGCCGGTACTGGCGGCCCGGCTCGGCGGTTGGGTCATCAATTCGTATCCAAGCACGGGCAGGTGGTCGGGATAGTCAGTGCCGAGTTTCTGAACGATCGATTGCATCACGTCGAGAAGAGGATTGATCAGGGCCTTGCCAAAACGTTTTTGCCAGCGCGTCTGAATAGCGTCAGTCAACGGGTGCCAGGCTTCCAGGGCTTTCAATCCACCGGGCGTGGGGCGCACGAACAAGCCCGACACGGTGACATAACCCCACCATTTGCTCATGCGGATCAACCACATGCGGTAGGCTTTCGGAGGCAGACCGGTGAGGCGACAGAGTTCCTTGGCGTCGATTCCCTGATGGGGCACAAATCGCATGAATTGCATCCACATCACCATGGAAACGAGCCAGGGAACAGAGCCGGAGCCGCCGGCGGAACCATAGTTGGTCGTACGATGGGGTACCAGGTGCTCGAACTCATTGTCGAACTCGATCGTGAAAGCAACCAAGGCCTGCGACAGCAAGGCGGATAGTGGACGACGGCCCATCATGATCTTTACACTTCCCGAGTATTTCGATTCCTTTGACTGCGGGTTACTGCATGAACGGCATTTTCGCGACGGTCTGAAGACTGCCGCCGTGATTGACGCGGTAGGCGAGCGGGCTCATGCCGGTAACGCGACGGAAGATGACGCCGAAGTAGCTCTGATTGCAGAAGCCGGTGTCGAGGCTGATGTCGGCGATCGACCGATCGGTGGCGGCCAACAGTTGCTGAGCCCGGGTGACGCGGAAACGGTTCAGGTACGCAATGAAGGATTGTCCCGTCACTTCTTTGAACAGGTGCATGAAACAACAAGCGCTCATGGCGCAAACGCGGGCGGCGTCGTCCACGCGGATGGGCTCGGCGTAACGCTTCTGGAGAAAGTCCAAGGCGGGCGTTAAACGGTCGGCATTCCTTTGTTGGCGGAGGAGGGCATCGCGAGCCTCGCTAAATGCCGCATAGTGATTGACGAGGTTCAGCAGGATCATCTTCAAATAAGTCTTAATGGCCAATCGCGACCGTGCCGAGGTGCCGGGCAATTCCGCGCGGATGCGCTGGATGAAATCCGAGATCTCGCGGGAGCGGCCGGCCTTCGCTGGAATGATATTGGAGCAGTTGGATTCCTGAAGCAGGAAAGGCATCAGGTATTGCATATCATCTCCCAGCGGGCCCGAATGGACCAGTTGTGGGAGAAATGACAGGACCACGAGGCGCGCCGCCTGTTGTGAGCCGCTGAGGGGCAGGCAACGGTGGTGGATGCGGTCGCCGACCACAATGACATCGTTTTTTCGCACCACACAGCGGCGGTCTTCGACCTCATACGCCAATTCTCCGTGCTCGGAAACGACTACTTCCAGGTGGTCAGGCCGGTGCCTGGGAACCTCATGGCGGCGATCCATGAGGAGGAAGCGCACGTCGATGGGGTAGGGGTGGGCAAATGGCCAGATATGGAACTTTTCATTGTTAATGTGACGGTCTACCAGCGAATCCACTCGCTCCCAGGTCTGTTCGCCGTGCGTCGCCATCGGCTGCCCCCCAGCTGTATCAGGCAATGATACGCCGAATCCGGGCGCAGCGCCATGGGCAGAGGAGGGCTGCACCGTCAGAAAAGAGGCTTCAGGCGGAGCTGGACGCGGGGCGGGGTATTGGTCTCTTTTCGAGTTTTTCTCCCGCGTAGTGCTGCCGGCAGTGCATCACGGAGCTGGTAATGCTGGCGAGCACGGCTTCATCCGCCAGTTCGAACGGATAGATGATCTCGAGGAACGCCGGGAGGTCGGAGAGACCCGCCTGTCGTACCTCGTCGGCGAAACGCGCAACGTCGAAAAGGCCGCGCTGGTCGGGCCATCCCCAGTGAGAGTCGCTTTGAAAATCCGTATTCTGAAGATGAAAGGCGCCGATGGAGGGGCCGAGACCGTTCAGCCAGTCGGGCATGTTGGCCTTCGGCCCGTACAACGGTTGATACAGGGCGTGGCCGATGTCGATGAGAAGTTTCACGGGGATTTTGCAGCGGCCCTCGAGATCCTGCATGAACTTTCGGCCCTGCTCGACGGTGTAGGGGATCTCGCGGGTTAGCGGAGTGCACTCGACCTGGAGCCGCTCCAGCCCTGCGGCAGCGGCAGCCTGCGATAACTCTTCGACCGCTTCCAGCACATCGTGGTAACGCTCGTCGTGGCGCTTAGGATCGGAGGCGTCTGCTACGCTCATTCCACCTAGCGGACCTCCCGAGGCTTTGGCGCCGACCTCGACGGCCACATCGAATGCGCGCTTCCACCATTCGAGCGACGCGCGCCGGCCGTTGGCATCCGGGTGCAGCAAGCCGTCGAAGCAGTAATTAGCCAGGCCGCTGAAGGCGCTCTCGATTTCAATGCCCCACTCATGGGCGGCATTGCGGACGTCGGTCGCCATGGCGTGGCGAACCGCATCGGGCCACCAGGGGTCGAGGAGATCATAGGTGAACTGAACCAGATTGAGGCCTAGGTTCTCACGGACGATCTTGGCCCAGATCTGTGGTTCGACCCAGCGCTTGATGGCGAAACTGAGATTGACACCGAAGTTCATGATGAATCCTCCTTGGTGCGGACTATTCGAGGTTGGTGTGACGCGCACGCATCTGTTCCGGAGACTGACCGGTCTTTTCGCGCAACAGAATAGAAATCAGATCGAAGAAGACGAGTTGCGCGGCTTCATACAGGCTGCCCATGGGCAGAAGGCTGGTGGAACCATCCTGGTCGTTCGCCATCGTTTGGGCCGGAAGATGGATGACCACATCGGCGATGAGAGGAGCTGCGCCACCCGGTTGTGCCGTCACGACCATGGTGCGTGCTCCGGCTTCGCGCGCGACACCCAGCAACGCCATGACCGTGGAGAAGGCACCCGGGCCGGCGCTGGCGACGAGCAGATCACCCGGCCCCACAGGTGGAGTAGTCATGTCGCCGACCACGTGGGCATCCAGACCCAGGTGCATCAAACGCATGCACAGAGCTCTCATCATGAGACCTTCGCGGCCAACGCCGTAGCAAGCGATACGCCGAGCGTTCAGGATCTCGGAGCACATCCGGTCGGCCGCATCGGCCGCCAAGGCGGTAAAAACCGACTCAATCTCTGAGAGAGCCTGGCGTGCCATTGCCTGCACGCCGTAAGGGTTAGAACTCAAGCCGGAAGGTCGCCTGTCCTTGACGGTTATTGAGTTGTGAGCTCAGGTTGATCACCTGGCCGAATGTCGAATCGAGAGAGTTATTATCGGGAGCCTGCAATTGCGTTCGATTTAAGAGATTGAAATAGTCGATGCGCAAAGTAGCTTTCACGTGTTCGCCAATATGAAAGTACTTCATGGCAGCAATATTTTCGTCCCGCAAAGGCGGCGTGCGCAAGGCCGCATAGGCGCGCAGGGAATTGCCGAGCTGCCATGGCCCGGTGTTGACAAACGCGTTAATCGGGAACTGTACGGGTTGAGCTCCTGTAGGATTTTTGAACCAGTTATAGGACTCGCTATAACTATACGTGGTCAGCGACACATCGGGATTAATGTCTGGCCGGTCAAAGCTATTCACGAGCAGCGGATTGTAGTCATTGTAAGCTCCGAACGGGAAGCCACCCGCATAGGTCAGGATTCCGCTCACCTGCCAACCGCCCAACACCTGCCCTTTGAGACCCCGCGAGTTGAGGTACTTTTTTCCATAGCCGAAAGGTAGCTCGTAGGTCAGGACTGTCTTTTGCGAGTAGAGTTGGTCGATGCCGGAGGGTACATATTCGGGTGTGTTATTGAACGCATTCAAGCCATTGGGTGAGTAGGGCGCCGATCCGACATAGGTGTTCGCCAGTGTCCTTCCCATTGTCAAGTTGGTTAAGAAGCTCAGGCCACCGGAAAAGCGTTTTTCTGCCTGGATCTGTACGGCATTGTAAAAAGCAGTGCCGGCATTTTCGTACACCGGGAAGAAACCTTCGTACTGAGGAAATGGCGTTAAGGCTTGTATGAGTGTAGCCGAGGCACCCAACTGCTGGACGAATTCCGGATAGGGAGGCTTAAAACCCGCGGCGACGACCGCCGGAGAATTGATCGGTTCACCCAGGAGCGCTCCGTATTGCAGAACTGAGGGGTTTGGCTGGTTATTCAAAGACAGTGTAGTGGGCAGGTGAATCGCGCGGTTACCGACATAGTTGGCGGTCAGGAACATCTTCCAGGGAAGCTCCCTCTGTATGCCGATGTTCCAGGCAGAAAGGTACGGTGCTCTACCAACTTTTTGAGGATCGAAGGCGAAGATGACGCCCCCATTTCCGATGGATGGGCTGAAGGGAGTCGCCTGGGGCAAGGGCAGTGGATTGGAATCCCAACTACCCACGCCGGGGACGCTGCCGCCGCTCGAGTTGCGCAGGTATTCGCCGGCCAGCAGGTCCGACATGAAAGAGGCGGTGAAAGAGGTTCCAAATTCGTAGGCGCCGCCATCCAACGTGGTGATGTAACCACCCGCGCGGAGCACGGTCTTAGAATCGATTCTGTAGGCCACACCGCCGCGAGGCTGGACATACTTCCAGTGAATGTCAGCACGGGTGATCCCGGAGCATCCGGCGCAATTGCCAAATTTTGTGGCGCCGCCGGGAATTCCGCCCGCGCCCGGGTCAGGGGTGGAAGCATCGACATAGATGATCTGGTTGTTAGTTTCGGTGAAGGGAACCATCACGTCCCAGCGGGCGCCGATATTCAAAGTTAGCCGGCTATTCACTTTGATTTCGTCCTCGGCGTAGGTAGCGAACTCTTTGTTGCGCAGGTGATCGAGAGGGGCGAGTTGGCGGATATCGGCATCGGCCAGGCCCAGGAGGAAGCTGGCAAAGGAGCTGCCATCGCTGCCAAAATCCGGAGAGTTGGAATTTGGAATGGATGTGGTGCGCTGGCTGAAGTTGTATGTGCCGCTGCAAAACTGGCAGGAGATAGTGTCCTGCCACTCATGCCGGAACTGGCCGCCAAAGTTAAAGGTATGGCGTCCGGTGGTCCAATTCCAATTGTTCACGGCCACGGTCCCCAACATACGGTTATTGATATCGGTAAGTCCACCTTCGCAACACGCCAAGTAAGCGCCACCGGAAACGCCCCAAGATGTCGGAGCATTCTGTCCATCGAAGTTGATCAAGGGAAATGTATCACCGCCGGGGGTACCGGCAAAGGTGACGCTGGAGTTGGCGTTGTCCTGTTTTGTGATGTACCCGATCCAATTCGCACCCGCTGTCATCACGAGACGCGGACTTATGGTCTTTACGTAATTGAGTAGAAAGCCCGTTCCCAGGTTAGAATTGTCAATTCCGCTTTGCAGCGGGCTACTGAAGGACACGATGGGGGCTGCGGTAAAGGAAGGCTGGGTTACCGAGTCGCGCCACTCGCTGAAGTGGAGGCTTTGAGATGAGCTGATATTGTGGTCGATGGTGTAGCTCCAGATATGCTGGTTGATCGCGACGGAATGAACAGCAGGAAGTTCATTACTCTGCAAGCCATCGACTATACCCGTGGTGTTCGGATCAGGAATCGAGGGCAGAAGGGTTTTTGCAAGAGCACTGAATCGCGATTGCGGAATGATATTGCCGGGAAAAGGTTGGCCTGTAGTTGGATCATAGATGGGGATCAACGCACCGCTGGCATTTACGAAATGACTGAAATCCCCGTTTTTCATGGCCACGGTGGGCACGGTGCCTATTTGGTTCTGAGCCTGGTTCTGCTTGAACCAATCCTGGGACAGATAGACAAACGTTCGATTTTTCCCGTTGTAGATTTTTGGTATTAGTACAGGACCACTTAGCGTGAAACCGTAGTTATTCTGCTGGTCGACCGGAGGAATAGGTTTCCCCGCGCTGTTAAAGGTAGTAGCGAAAGGGGCGAAGTAAGGCGAGTCAAGAAACTGGTTGCGCAGAATGTCGAAGCCGTCCCCGTGGTACTGATTGGTTCCGGATGCCATTTGGAAGGCGACGGTGCCTTGCCCGAGCCCGTATTGAGCATCGAAGGTGGCGGTATTGACGCGGAATTCGCTAACCGCTTCGTAGGGGGGATTGATGTAAGTTTGGTTACCCTGGAATTGAACGAACGACACGGGGATGCCGTTGAACATCACTTCGTTTTCGTAGGTGACGCCGCCGTTGATCCAGTGGGAGCCAGCATTTCCACCTACGCCAGGGGCCAAGTACATAAACGAATCAATCTGGCGGGCTAGACTATTAATTTCGATGGGTGCATCCTTTACCAACTCTGGCTCGAGGGTAGTGCCGATGATAGGTGACGATGTGTCCAGAGAGACCGCCGATGCTTGCACCTCCACGGTCTCGGTGGTGGCACCGACCTCCATCAGAACGTTGACGGTGGTCAATCTCGCAACCTCGACCAGCACATCCAACTGAGCCCTCTTAAAGCTTTGGGAATCTACCGAGACATGGTATTGGCCGGGGATCAATCCGATAATCGTGAATGTGCCTTCCGAAGAGGTGACGGCCGAGGAGGCAACGTTGGTAGCCAAGTTGGTGGCAGTAACACGCGCGCCTGGAATTACCGCGCCGCTCTTATCGGTGATCGTCCCGTTGATACCGGTGGCTGACTGGGCATTCAGCGGAACGCACAGGAAGAACAGAGCAGCAGCGAGCACCACCATCGGCAGCACGGCCGCGCGATGATCAAAATGCACATTGAAAAAATCTGATTTCTGAGTCACGGTTTTGTCTCCCGAAGGGCTTCCTGATACGGTGGTAAGTGCCGGGGCCGGAACGAGAAAGCAGGCGCACGATGATTCGCGTTGGCATGAATTCGACAGACCAACGACGCAAAGCACGCGCACTGATGGCTAACGGACAACATCCGCCCCGCGTCGACGGTGCACTCCCTCCCGGTAGGAACTAACTACCAGAATTGTTTAAGCAAATGTAAACCGAGCACCGGCAACCGTCTAGAGGATTCCCATGATTGTTTCTCGTAAAACTATGACGGGGCTGCTGGAGGGCCGGTTATTTGCTCGCGGGTGAAAGGATTTCAGAAAGAGAGACGCACCGCCCGCCGGCGGCGCTTCGGTAGGCGGCTTCGACAGCCGCAAAGGTCCGGAGGTATTGGCGGCCGCCGGATTCAAATGGGCTGCCGCTTTCCAGGCAGGAGATGAAATGAGCCTGCGTAGCGCGTACACTGTCGCCCCGGTAGCCGTCGGTAACGGTATTTTTCCAGACGAGCGAACGATTCACATACACATCGCCGGTGTTCGGGATGGAAATCGTGCCCAGCTCTCCTTCGAAAAAGGCATCACCCATGGCTGGGCCGTCGGGGTCGGGATCC
>JASHOO010000170.1 GCA_030041035.1 Bryobacteraceae bacterium
GAACGGAGGCCGCATCGAATACAACAATTGGGAAATGGATGGTGGCGACAACATGGACAATGGCAGCAATAATGGACTGAATGTCTATCCCAATGTGGATGCCATTGCGGAAGTCAAAATTCTAACGTCGAATTACGGCGCTCAGTATGGGCGCAACGCTTCGGGTACGGTTGAGACGGTAACAAAATCTGGCACCAAGGAATTTCACGGCGATCTGTTCGAGTTTGTGCGCAATGACGATTTCAATGCGCGAGGCTTTTTCGAGGCCACCGTTCCTGAATACAAGAAGAACGACTTTGGCTTCACACTCGGCGGCCCGCTTTACATTCCTCACTTTTACAACACGAAAAAGGAGAAAACATTTTTCTTCTGGTCGGAAGATTGGCGCCGTGAGATCGTTCCTGGGCAGGTCTTCGATATTCAGGTCCCCTCGGTCGCGGAACGGGCCGGAAACTTCTCCGATGTCTGCCCCACCCCGGGTTCCGTGGTGAATAAGGCCGGTTTTCCCGACTGCCCGGTCAATCCAAAGACGGGCTCCTATTTCCCCAACAATATGGTTCCCGTTGATCCTAACGCCGCGGCCCTTCTTACCCTGATGCCGCTGCCCAATGCGGCCAATAATTACTTTGAAGCGGCTCCCTCTCAGCCGACGCACTGGCGCGAAGAGTTGGTGCGCGTAGATCACAACTTTAGCGACAAAATCAGGATCTTCGGTCACTATATTCACGATTCCTGGAACACCATTACGCCCACACCGCTTTGGGGCAACGGCTCTGATTACCCGACCATACAAACCAATTTCGTCGGCCCCGGCGTGAGTGATGTATTCAGTATGGCAACGAATATTTCGCCCACCCTGCTGAATGAATTCACCTTCAGCTACACTACTGATCACATTTTTCTGAACGCCATTGGTCCCGCGCAGCGCCCTTCGACCATGACGATGACCGGCCTTTACAACAACGGTTTTGGTGGTCTGATGCCGGCCGTCGTCGGGAGCGGCGGAATCAATTATGATACCGCTGGGTTTGAGATGGATACCGGGTACTTCCCCTGGAACAACGCGAATCCGACTTATACCTACAAGGATCAATTCACCAAGATCATTGGTGGTCATAATCTCTATTTCGGCGTTTATGTTGTTTTTGCTGAGAAGAACGAGGAGAACAGCCCATATGTACAGGGCATTTTGAACTTCGACAACACATCACCTGTAAGTACGGGCAACGCCTTTGCCGATTTTCTGAATGGCGACATTCAGTCTTTCGAGCAAGCCAATTTGAAAACGAAATACTATAACCGCTACAGGATTGTCGAACCCTACTTGCAAGACGACTGGCACATCACCAAGCGGCTCACGCTGAATATGGGAATGCGCCTGAGTCTGTTCGGCACGTATCGCGAAATTCATCACCAGGCTTACAACTTCGATCCGGCAGCGTACCAGCTTTCGGAGGCGCCGCAGATCGACGTCACCGGGTCGGTCACCGGACAAGCGGGTGCCATCATTCCCAATTCCGGCAATCCGTACACCGGACTCGTTCAGTGCGGCGAAAACGGTGTGCCTGCAGGCTGCGCCATCGGCCATTTGTTCAATCCCGCTCCGCGCTTAGGTTTTGCCTTTGATCCGTTCGGTGACGGCAAATCCTCGATTCGCGGCGGCTATGGCATTTTTTACGAACACACCAACGGCAACGAAGGCAATACGGAATCACTCGAGGGAAGTCCGCCGCTAGTGCTCACCGGAACGGAGTACGACGTCGTCGGCTATAACAATATCGGTGGCTCTGGCGTGGCCTTTCCCCTGAATGTGTATGCGATTCCTACGAAAGAACGCTGGCCCTACGTACAGCAGTGGAACTTGAGCCTCCAGCGTGAGCTGTCCAAAGGCACCATCGTCAGCCTGGCCTACGTGGGCAGCAAAGGTACGCATCTTTCATTACAAACCGACATTAATCAGTTATACCCGATCTCGCCTTCGCAGAATCCGTATTTACCTGGGCAAGCAATGACACAAGCGGATTGCAGTAGCGGAACTGTAAATGGTGTCGCTCCCACTGGGGCAGCGGCCATACAATTTGGCACTGCTTGCGGCAACAGCCCCGCCGCCTACCTTCCCTATCGCGGCTATGGGAACATCACTGGCTTATTCCCGGAAGCCAACTCCAACTACAACTCCATGCAGATCTCGGTACACAGACATATTGGGGCTTTGAGCTTCGACTTAGCTTACACCTGGAGTCACTCGCTTGACGATTCCTCCGATCGCTATGACGGCACCTTCACTAATTCGTACGACCTGAGGCAAACCTACGCTACATCTAATTTCGACCAGCGCCAAATTCTGAATATAGGCTACGTCTATGATCTCCCCTTCTTCACTAAGGCTGGCCTCAGCCACAAAGTGCTGGGCGGTTGGCAGATTTCCGGCCTAACAACCTTTCAGACCGGTACTCCTTTTAGTGTCTCCGACGGGCTTTTCAACGCGGGCGTGGGCAACACAACCGGTACCGGATCGTTTCTAGACCTCGTGGGCAATCCGAACGCAGTCACGCAGGAGAATGTTCCGGGTGTGGTTGGCCCGCTCCTGTTCAACCCGGCAGCTTTCAGTGCGCCACAGGGCTTAACTTTCGGTACCGCGCAGCGCAACGTTCTGACCAATCCGCAGCGGACTCAATTCGATATGGGCCTATTCAAGTATTTCCATGTCCGGGAAACTAAGGCGTTCGAGTTCCGCGCGGAGGCTTTCAACGTCTTCAATCACACGCAGTTTAACGGAGTCAATGGGGGCACATCGTGCTTTGGCGGATCCGACTTCTCTGCCGGAGATGCCAGCTGTCTCGCGAACAACAACTTTCTCCGTCCGAGTGGAGCGCATAATCCCCGCATTTTACAGTTGGGGATGAAGTTTCATTTCTGAAATCGTAGTGACTGTTCCGCTCGCAGGAGCGTCGCCTGCGCCAGTTGCACACCTTGGCCTCGCAAGCGGCCGAAAGGTCGCCAGATCCGAATTGCAAGGTTTGACTGCTATGGTGGGAGCTGAACGCTCGCGTCGATTTCCAACCAGGGTTGCGCTGGACCTACAACCCAGCTTGAAAGCAAATGGGCGCTTGATCAGAAATGGGGGCAGGCCTAAATCTCTGAACTGATAAAACATTCTTGGGCTGCCGGCGATACTTCCGCGAGCGGTTCCCAGGAATTCAACCGCGCCCGCGATCCAGCGAAGCCCTTCAGAGAATGATCTTACGCCAGCACCTGGATGGGATCAACCGCAGCCGGCTGGGCCGGCGGGAAGGAATCGGGGCAGCCACCGTAGAGCGCTATTTTCAACGTGGAATGGGGCGCCAGTTTGGCGAATGGCATTCTGGCCGATGCCCGCAGGTGCTGGGCATCGACGAGCACTTTTCACCCGCCACAGGGTGGCGCAGCCCGCCGATTCGCGGGCACACCTCTTCGGCGCCTCGTCACGGGCTTCGGGGCGTCGGCTGCCTCAAACAATTGCCGAAACCCGTGTTCCAATAGTTCGACGGCCTTCCCCAAGGCGCCGAGTTGCCCAACCCGCACTATCGCGACGGACCGGTGCAGGTCAAACGATGGGGGACGCAATATTTTCACGGAATCGATAGAATTTTTCCTGGTAATAAAGCGAGCGGGCAGCAGGCCGACACCATAACCGGACTGAACGAACGCTAGCTGCAAATGCATGTTGTGGATTTCAGCCGCAATCATCGGGGTGAAGCCGGCACGCTCCATCTTATCGATGAGCCTTGCCCGAAGAAAGCAGCCGGGCGGATTGAGCACCCAGGGTGCTCGGCCCAAACTTTTCCAATCACCGTCAACGTTGCCTGCGGCGCCTTGAACGATCTCCATGCGGTCGCTAGCGATGATATTCGTCAGAAGAGGTGGAGGGGCGGTTTTACCTTCGGGCAAAAGCACGGCAGCGACGTCGAGTTCACCCGCGAGCAGCCGGTGAAATAATTCACCGGTAAGTTCGCTCGACAGCCGCAGTCGGACCTTGGGGTATTTCTCAGTCAGCGCCTGAATAGGTTCGATCAGCGTCCCCTCGGCCAGGGCATGCGCGAGCCCGATGCGCAAGAGGCCGTGAGGTTCAGCGTCGCTCGACGTAAGAGATTTCAGCGCCTCCGTCCGCTGTAGCAGATCTCGCGCTTGTTCGAGCACCCTGGAGCCGAGCGAGTTCAGACGCGGAGGCTTTACCGAGCGGTCGAGCAACTCGGCACCCAACGCAGCCTCCAGCCTTTGCACTTGCCGGGTAATAGCAGAGGGCGTCCGGAATAGACGATCGGCTGCACGTGCTATGGACCCGGCCTGGGCAAACTCTACGAGGGCGCGTAAGTCATCGAGCATGGGAACCTCCTAAAGTACTCTTAAAACTTCCCCCCAACGAATAGCAGAATCGTGCGGGGACGTCAATATCATCGTGATAATAATGAACTTGTGGCATTGTCAGTTCTCCGTTATAAAGAGTAAGGAGTCTATGCTTTTGTGGACACCCTGATGCCTCATGCGATTCAAATTCGGCAGACTGGCGGCTCCCGAGGTTTTGAACTGGACACCGATTCGTCGCCTTGCGCGAGAGTTGAGACAGCAGGATTAGGGGACTTTGCAAGCAAGTAGATCCACAAACGCCGCCGCTCTAAGCAGGCTGATTGGGACGGCGTACTCGGACATAAAATGCGGCTTGAAAACGGCTAGCCGGTTCGCCAGCGGCAGGGGAGTTAAGAAACGCTGCGTTGAGACCTGCATTCGGCGTTACGAGCAGCCCGAATCGTTTAAATTGAAACAGCTCGGCGTTGTAGCGGAGCGCAGTGAGGTCGCGGTGTTTGTGTTACGTCGTCACACCCGTATGATTGCGAACCACGATGGCTCGGTCTACTCCACGAGATGTTCGGCCGCAAACGCAGTCTACCGAGAGGACCAATGGCAGAGACGTTCGAAGCATACCGAACTCGAGTCCTAAGCTATCTTGGCGATGAGGAGCCTATCGGTGTCCAACAAGCCACCCCATCGCAGCTCGATCGGCGTCTGCGCGATGTCGCGCCCGAGGAGTTGGTTCGGCGCCCTGCACCTGAAAAGTGGTCAATTGCCGAGATCGTAGCGCACTTGGCGGACGCGGAGCTGGCGATGGGGTGGCGATTGCGAAACATGCTGGCGAATCCGGGCGTGGCCTTAGCATGGTGGGACCAGGCTGTATGGGCGGAGCGCTTGGGTTACGCGCAGCAACATGCGAGCCTTTCGGCAGGGGTCTTTCGGGCACTGCGCGAGAGCAATCTGCGACTGTTGGAGTCGGTCCCGCGCGCACGGTGGGTGGAGTGCTATGGGGTACACGAGGTACGCGGACGGCAAACGGTAGAGGAGTTCGTCCGCCTGGAAGCGGCACACGACTTGAACCATCTTCGGCAGATCGAAGCATCTTGGGTGGCTGTATGTAGTGTTAGCCGTTTGGCTGCCAATGCCCCGGCGAGCGCATTCAGCCGGTTGTGGCGTTGAAAATGGGAAGCGGGAGGAATATTTTTTCAGATTAAAGTAACGTGGAGGAGTTCCACATGAAGAAGACGCTGACTCAGTACGGAGTGTGCGCGCTTGCGGCCGCTCTGATGGTGCCGATGGCGCAGGCGCAGCCGGCAGGAATGCAGGCAGCCTTCGGAAAAGATGCCGGAACGCTTTCCGACAAATTCACTGGACTCGCGCGCGTTATGTCGGGAAAGTACGACTGGAAGCCCGGCCAGGGCGTTCGCTCCGTCGGCGACGTGTTCAACCTGATCGTTATGGAGAACGGCATGCTCGTCGGCGTGCTCTCGGGCACACCGAATACGGGGGCACGGCCCGCGCCCATCACCGATCCGGAGAAATTGCAGGAAGCTCTGAAGGCTTCTTACGTCAATCTGCAAAAAGCGATTACGGGACTTTCCGACAACGACCTGCAGGCGCCGGTGAAACTGTTCGGAAGAGACATGACGAAGCAGGGCGCGCTGATGCTGCTTCTCGAAGATCAACACGAGCATCTGGGGCAGTCGATCGCGTACGCGCGCAGCAACGGCGTGGTTCCGCCCTGGTCTAAGTAGGAGCGCCGCGGGGTGATCTGGCCGCCGCCGATGCGATAACGATCCTTCGCATCCAACGCAACCTGGCAACAGGCGGGCAGAACGGCAACCCGTAAAAGGAGAGTCGGGTCCTTATGGGCAGAATTTGGATTAGCGCAGCGACGATCGCAAGGTTCGCGGTCGCTGGTAGCCTGATGACGCTGATGGCTGGCGGACAGAGCGCTCCCAAAGCGGCCAGAACCATCGTCGAGCAAACCTCGTATTCCGCGTTACCCGGCAAGGCGGAAGATGTCTACTGTGTAAGACTTCACGCCTCCGATGTTCTCGAAAAACTCGCTCTCGCGCGAGGTAATGTTCTTCGCCGCCAGGGAAACTCCGAAACGCTTCCCGACCCACGAAGGAACGCAACTTGCACTAACCCTGGGGATATTTGCCGCTGGGGGGTCGCATGAATCTATGGCAGGACGTCCGCTTCGCGTTGAGAACCATGTGGAAGTCGCCGCGCATCACCGCGACGGTGTTGCTCACCTTGGCGCTCGGGATCGGCGCCAATACCGCGATCTTCAGTGTCGTGAACGCGACCCTTTTCCGGCCGCTCCCGTTTCATGATCCGGAGCAATTGGTCGTATTTCACGCCAATCTGCGGGGGCTGGGTGCGCAGAGCGTCGGCTTTTCCGTTCCGGAGCTCGACGACCTGCGGGATCGCGCCGGCGTTTTCTCGGCGGTCTCGGTTGTATACCAAGGGCCGGCCAACTTGACCGGTGGTGAGCATCCCGAGCGACTGGAGAGTGGGGTGGTCAGTCCCAATTATTTCAGTATTCTCGGGGTGCGCCCGCAACTCGGCCGCCTGTTCGACCCCGGCGACAACGCGCCAGGATTCGCCGATGCCGTGGTGATCAGCGATGGCCTGTGGCGCCGCGAGTTCGGAGGAGAACGCTCCGTCCTCGGCCATCAAATGCGGCTCGATACCGATCTGTACACCATCGTGGGCGTACTTCCGCCGGACTTTCGGAATCCCTCATCGGCTGGCGCTGTTCCGGTGGAGATATACGTCACCGCGGGCTTTCGCGCCGATCCGTTTCCGCCGGCGCAGCGTAGCGCGCGAGTGTTGCCGGGCATCATCGGCCGGTTGAAACCGGGGATGACGCTCGCCCAGGCCCAGGCCAAGCTGGCCACCTTCAGTGATTCGCTGCGCCGCGACTATGGCAGCGATTATCCGGCCGGCTCAGGCTGGACGCTTTCCGTGACTCCGTTGAAGGAGGTTGTCGTCGGCAACACGCGGACGCTGCTGATTTCGCTCTTGCTGGCGGTGGCGTTCATTCTGTTGATCGCCTGCGTGAATGTAGCGAATCTTCTGTTAGCCAGCGCGTCCGCGCGGCAACGGGAGATCGCCGTGCGCCTAGCGTTGGGCGCGAGCCGCGCGAGAATTGTCCGGCAACTGCTCACCGAATCGGCGGTGTTGAGCATCATGGCGGCGGCCGCCGGAGTCGGTGCCGCGACGCTCGGTTTGCAGTCGCTGATCGCCATGTTGCCGTCACAACTTCCGCGCCTCAACGACATTCATGTCGATGCGCGCGTGCTGGCGTTTTCTCTCACGCTCTCCTTGCTCACCACCGTGCTTTTCGGACTGGTGCTGGCGTTCCAAGCCGGAAAGGTGGAACCATCGCACTCCGGATTGCGCGAGCGCGGCAGTTCCGGATCGCGGCACGACAGCAAAGTCCGCCAGGTGCTCATTGGCGCGGAAGTCGCGTTGTCGTTGATGCTTTTGGTCGGCGCGGGGGTGTTGCTGCGGACGTTCTGGAATCTTCTGCAAGTGAATCCGGGGTTCAACTCGCAGCATTTGGTCGCGGGAAGCGTTTCGTTGCCGGTGCCCAATGATCCCAAGGCCGACATTTACGACAAGCTCGAAACGCGCACCGCACTCGTTCGTGAGATGGTGCGGCGCCTTCGCGCCGTGCCGGGCGTGGAGAACGCGGCGTTGTCCAGCGTGGTTCCCCTGCAGGGCGCGCTGCGGCAAAACGGATACCGCGTGGAAGGCGCTCCCGAAAGCGGCGACGCTCCCACCGCAGTTCCCGTGTCTGTGACGCCGGAATTCTTTCGGACCATCGGCGCGCCGCTGGTTCGGGGACGGGTGATTCAGGATACAGATGACAAGCAAGCGCCCTTGGTCGTGCTGGTCGATGAGGCTGCGGCGCGCCATTTCTGGGGTGCGCAGGAACCCCTTGGAAAGCGGATTCGTTCCGTGAGCACCATCCGCAGGGGCATCGTGCAGCCGATGCCTTGGTTTACGGTGGTGGGCGTGGTCGGCAACGTGAAGTTGGCCAGCTTGGATGAAAAGGATGTTCCGCACGTTTACACCAGCTTGTACCAGACGCGTGGGTACCAGACGCCTGGAAGGCTGATAGGCGTGCTGGTTCGCGGCACGGGAGACCGCGCCATGCTCAGCCGTGCCGTGCCGCGCGAAATTCAGTCGGTGGATCCCAACTTGCCGGTATCGCCGATCGTAGAAATGACCGAGCTGATACGCGTCGGCGTCGGCGATCGCCGTTTCGCAGCGTCGTTGCTGGCGTGCTTCGCCGTGGTGGCGTTATTGCTGATGAGTATCGGAGTGTACGGGGTAGCGTCGTATGCCATTGTGCGCCGCGAAAAGGAAATCGGCATTCGCTCCGCGCTGGGAGCCACGCCAAGCCAATTGGTGCAAATGGTTTTGCGCGAGGGCATGGTTCCGATTCTGGCGGGGCTGGCGGTGGGAGCGGTCGGTGCCGCGCTTTCCGGCCATCTGCTGGCTGCGCTGCTGTTCGAAGTGCGCTCCACCGACGCGAGCGTCTTCGCGGCGGCGGGAGTCACGCTGGTGGCGATCGGCATTGTGGCCAACTACCTGCCGGCCCGTCGCGCAGGACGCGTGGACCCCATTACGGCCTTGCGAACCGAATAACGATGTGACACAGTTCCGGCCAGAGAGGAAGGTCAACACCTGGACGAGGCGTCGGCACTTGAGCATCCGACGCATAGCCGGCAAAAATGTGTCAGCCTGACTTCCGGCACGGCGATCTCGGGTTCGTGGGGCAGGTAATGTAACGGGGGGACTGCAGGCTTGGTCTCTTTTCTAGAACCGCGAATCGGAGACCTACAAATCAATCGCTCCCCCTGCATTGCGCGGACAGCCGCCCTCACGAGTGATCGGGCCACGGGCGAGGCTTACTGGCTTAGCGCATCACTTGACGGTCGAGGACGGGAACCGGCGCTTGATGATTGCCGCGTTGCGATACGAAGGACAGTTCGTGAAGGTCAACGGAACGGGGCTATTCGCCGAGCGACTGTTTTACGTCGACTGGCTGTAGGAGCCTTCACAGTCAGCTAATCCCACTGTGGTGACACCTCGTGACGAGTTCCTCGCTCCCGCCGTCCGGCCGATGGAATAAATGTCGACGCCGCCCGCGTCATTCTTCGCGCTAAAGAAGATTCGCGTACCACGCCGCGACCACAAGGGGAGGTACTTGCTGAGCCCGCCGGTGGTCAGGCGCGAAAATACTCCACGCTCCAGATATTAAGGGTCAACCGGACAAGTGGCACCAAAGCCTCTCGCCGCTTGCCAACCCAAGTAGTGAATGATAAAGGACGTTGTCATCCGTATCTATTGTCACACTGCGATGGGGTCCTGTTGCCAAGTTCGGTTCTGGAAAAGTCGAGCGCGGCCGCTCCGGACGGAATACCGGCCACTCGTAGTAAGGTGATCGCCCAAACTCAATGGGACCGGCATCGTACGTGTCGCCGACAATTCACCCTGACGCTCTAGGGCTTTAGCCGCCTTTGGTCCCGGCCGCTCATCGAAGTGCGAGCTATCGCACTCTCCGCGCAGGTTTCGTTTCAGCCCCTATCAGAAAGGCAGCGCTCATGGAACTGGCGAGCGCGAGTCCCGCCGCAACCCACAACACAACGCGATAGCTGGAAACAAAAGCTTCATTAATCGCTTGACGCGCGAGCGGGTCATCTGCTTCGGCGCCAGCAAGCTTTGAACGCTGTGCCTCAACGTGAGCCCTCTCCGCGGGTGAAACGCCCAAATAGTTCAGTTTCCGATCCAATGCGGTCTGAAAAACATCCGTGAGCAGTGCTCCGAACGCCGCAACAGCCAACAAAGCCGCAATCCGCGAAACGGCGTTATTGACCCCCGACGCCGTGCCCGCATGGTTTTGATCGACCGAGTTCATAACCGTCGTGGTGAGCGGGGCCACGCTCATCGCCATGCCGAGGCCAAGCACGACGAGCGCCGGGAGGAATATCGTCCAGTACGATCCGCCGATTCCGGACCGGGCAAACAGCACAAATCCTGCCGCGACGATCAAAGGGCCGATCACCAAGGGAGCCCTTGCGCCATATCGATCGATAAGTCCACCCGACCAGCGTGACAACAGAAACATCAATAGGATGAATGGCAAAAGAGCGGCGCCGGCCCGGGTCGGAGTGTACCCTTGCACCTGGATCAAATCAAGTGGGAAGAAGAACAGCATCCCGCTCAGGGCGAAGTAGAGAAAGAGGGTCAGCAGATTCGCACCACTGAAACTGCGGGAGCGGAACAGACTGAGAGGGAGCATCGGCGACGATGAGCGCGTCTCCCAATACAAAAGCCCGATCAGGAAGAGTGCACCCGCCAGCCCGATAGTTGGCTTCGAATTGATAAGGGCAAAGACGATTCCAGCCAACCCAAGTACGGCCAACAGCCCCCCAGCCCAGTCGAATCGACGGCGTTGATCGGCTGCAGAGCTCTCGGGGACTTTCCAGACCGTCAGTAGCAGGACCGCGAGCCCTACAGGCACATTGATGAAGAACACCCATCGCCAGGAACCATGTTGGGTAAACCATCCTCCCAGAACGGGACCGACTGCTGCGGTTATGGAGGTGAACCCGGACCAGGTTCCGATCGCCCGGCCGCGGTCATCCTCAGAAAAATTAGCGCTGATCAGGGCCAGACTACCGGGGACGAGCAATGCTCCACCGATCCCCTCTAAGCCTCTGGCAACAATCAACCATCGAATACCGGGCGAGCAGCCGCACATGGTGGAGGCAGCGGTAAACAGCGCAACACCAACAGCGAAAACCTTGCGCCGCCCATACAAGTCCCCTAGAACGCCGCCGATTAGCAGCAGCGCTGCCAGGAATAACGCGTACGATTCGACCACCCATTGAACGTCCGCCAGTGTGGCGTGAAGTGCAGATTGCAAAGCTGGCAGTGCCACGTTTACGACCGTCCCGTCAATGAACGCCATGCTCGAACCGAGGATGGTCGCGCCCAAAACCCATGGTCCGTTCACAGCCGCCGGCTGGGAGCATCGATTACTGCGAATCGCAGCTTCGTCACAGGGAGGCCTCGCGATAGTGCCCATTCATTCATTTTCCGCCGGAGCGCTCTGCGTTGGGTTAAGGCGGGACTCTTTCGTCTGGCTTCTTGCCCGCACAGCCACAGCCAATTGCTACCGGCTTCGGAAACCACAGAAACTTGGTCTGAATTTGCGTGAGCCGTCATTCCAGACGCATGCATGGCTTTCTAGGTGCGTGTGGACCGCGCAGCCTTGCCGTTGACAAGGATAGTTAACCAGATACGTTCGAGGCTTTGCCCGATTGAACGCAAACCGGCATCCAGCGACAATTGAAGCCTGTGTCCGCATCTCTACTGAATGCCGCCAGGAGGTAACTCTTACAGCTCCTGCATTGGTGCGGGAACATCGAACGGTGGGCGGAGTTTATGCGACGAATTCTATTGCCAGTGGCCTGTTTTTGCGGATTGTGGACTGTCGTGTGCGCGCAGTCAGTTCAGCGACCGCCCGAGAGCGGCTTCGCGAGCTGGTATGGCGCACCATACCATGGGCAACACTCAGCAAGCGGAGAGATCTACGATCAAGAGAAGTTGACCGCCGCTCACCGCACGCTTCCCTTCGGCACCAGGGTGCGGGTGCACCGTCTCGACGGCGAAGGGAGCGTCGTCGTTCGGATCAATGATCGCGGGCCGTTCGTGAAATCGCGGGGCATCGATCTTTCTCATGCTGCCGCCGTTCAGTTAGGAATCACGAATGGAGGTTTGGTGCCGGTCACTTTGGAAGTGGTTTGGAGTCCGCCAATCAATCCACGTTTAAGGTTTCACGCCACAGCGTCACGAGGTTCTGTCTACTCCACACGTTAATCCGAGCGCCGTTAGCCAGCGGGTTCACCTCAACGAAGTGACGATTCGTGCGCTTCAGCTGGGACTTGCTGGTGCGTAAAGACATTTCCGACACCCACAGTTGTCAACGTAGCGCGAGAATCCGGTCTACCTCCCCGTCGGAAACATACACCACACCACCGCTGAACAAAACGCCGTGTGGCCGTGAAAGGCTGAACTTCAACGGATCGGGGTTCGGCCCATCTCCCCGCGCTCCCGTCCCTATCACCGTTGAGATGACTCCGGTCCGCAGCGCAATCCTACGAATCGTGTGACTCTCGGTGTCTGCCACATAAAGATTGTCGCCGTCGGCGTAGGTCAGACCTTCGGTCCCGAACGGTTCGATTCGAGCGCGGGTCCTCCGTCGCCCGCGTAGCCCTGCTCACCGGTTCCCGCGACCGGGTGCAATGTCTGCGTCCTGGCATCCACGCGATAAATGGTGTCGCCTTCACGCAGCGCGATGAACAGGTCTCCCGCCGGGGACAGAGCCAGAGTGCGAGGGCCGCGCAGAGGCGTTCCTTTCACCGGTGCGCCCTCGGGGGTCGGCGCGGCCTCGCCGGTTCCCGCCCAGGTTTCGATGATACCGGTGTCAGGATGCAGCCGCCGAACCCTGTTGTTGCCGATATCGCGAATCAGCAGCGTTCCGTCGTGGTCGAAGAATATGCTGTGCGGCTGCCGCAGTTGCGCTCGTGTTCCCGGCTGGCGGTCGCCGGAATAGCCGGCGATCCCTGTGCCCGCGACAGTGGAGATCAGCCCCGTCTTCATGTCGACCTTCCGGACTACGTGGTTGTCGCGCTCGGCGATGTACAGGTCCCCTCTTGCGTCGAAGCGAATCTCGTGCGGCATGTTGAGCGACGCCTCAACCGCGCGTCTGCCATCGCCCCTGTAGGACGCCTCTCCGTTGCCTGCAATCGTCGTCAGCCGATGAGTCTTCAGGTCGAGTCGGAGGATGCGCTGATTGTCCAGGTCGCAGAAGTATAGGTTGTCATCCCGTCCGATCGCCATCCCGTAGGGATTATTGACCTGCGTCTCCGAGAAGCCCTTCTCACCGCGCCGACGAGGATTACCACCGCGGGAGGCGCCGCCGCTGTCACGAACACCAGAGCGGCCCACCACAAAAGGAACGGTTTCATGGGAGCCCGGTCAGGCTAGAATCTCTTTGATTACTTGACCCGCCGACGCCGGGGGCCGCTCGTTCTGACCATTGTGCAGATAGGTCGTCTTCAGGTGGTTGAGCCCCATTGTCCGGAGAATCGTCGCGTGGATGTCATGCACGTTCGCGGGCCTTCCGAGCGTCTTGAGCGCGGCAGAGATCACCCGGATTCTCGATCACACCCGCAACCTGAAGCATTGGACGATCATCGCGACGTTTTACGCCACTGGGCTTCGCTGCAACGAACTGAGGAATCTCTAGGTTCACGATATCGACAGCCGGTGCATGTTCATCCACGTCCGAGAAGCCAATGGCGGCATTCCGCGGGATATCCCACTCACCCCGCACCTGCTGGAGCGGCTCAAGATTTATCGGTGTTGGCGCAGGCCGACCGATTGGTTATTCCCCTCCAAGATGCGGCCCGATCAGCCAATGGAGCGCAAAACCATTCGGATGGCGTGTAACCTCGCCGGACTGCGCGCAGGCATTGACCGTTCGGTTACGCCCCACGTTTTTCGACATAGTTGCGCTACGCACATGCTGGAAGCAGGTGCAGATCTGCGCACCATTCAAGTGCTGCCAGGACATGCCGACATCCAGACCACAGCTCAGTACCTGTGCGTCTCGACGACCAGGCTGCAGGCGGCGCTCAACCCGTTCGATGTTCTGCAACTGAAACCGATTTACCGCTCCCAGAACGACCATCGACAAGGTGAGCGAGCATCGGCTGGAAGTCGCCGATGTCTTTCGCCAGCACGACCAGGAATACCTCGATCGATGGGGCCATGTTATCTCTACACAACACCTTCGGGCATTCCGTGACATCTGCGCATGCCGCACCGCCGCCCTAGGGGATCACGTCGAACAGTGCGATGGCTGCTCCCGCCAGATCACCACCTACGACTCCTGCCGAAATAGACACTGCCCTATACCTGCTCCCTTGCAGGAGACAGCGATTCCACGCTACGCCTTAACCTTATTCTGCGCCTCCGCTTGGGCCGCCTGGAACAACGCCTTCATGTACGCAAACCCGTAGGCACATTCGGCGTAGCGCCCGCCCACCATCTTCGGTGTGTGGTCCCACATCACGTTGCCATCATAGTTCACTTCCACAAGAGCCTTCGCTATCTTGTACATGTCGTGGTAGCCGTTGTCGATAAAGGTCTCCACAAAATGCGGCAGCGGCGCGCTTATATTTCTGAAGTGTATCTGCCAAATCTTCTCTGGTCCAAAGTACCGGATCATCTCCACGGGGTCCTTGCCCGTCAGCGTTCGCCCGCCCTCGAGCCAGGTTCCGCAGCACAGAGCAATGCCCACGTTGGGGCTGTTCGCAATTTCCAGGGCCCTCTTGTAGCCTTCAAAGCTCGTAAAGATGCAGCGCGGAACCCCGGCCAACATCGGCACCGGCGGATCCTCAGGGTGAATTCCAATGCGAACGCCCACCTCTTCCGCTACCGGAGCGACCTCCTTGATGAAGTAGGTGTAGTTATCCCAAATTTCTTTTTCAGTGAAGACCCGTCCGTTGGAGAGCGGTGGATAGTATTTGATCCCGTTCCACTCGCCGTAAATGTTCGGGCTCGCCATGTCAAACGCGCGCGCCTCGGCTCCGCGAATCGTCTCCCGGCCGCTGTGCCAGATACCGTTGCCCGAATGCACATACGTCGTATAGTAGAGCCCTGCCTTGCTCAAGTTGCGAAGATACTGCTTATACTCCTCGATCTTCTGGTCACGGCCGGGGAGGTTGAGGACAATTTCCGGAATAATCTGAACCTCACCAATAGTCCAGACTGTAATCCCCGCATCCGCATAGCGCCTCTTGATTTTCATGAACCATTCAAGGGTACGCTGATCCGGTGTTGTATCCACGTTCACATACTTGGCCCCAATCTGGGTGAGGAAGAGCAGCCGGTCATCGGTGGGCATGGCCGGCTCATCGTTGCTCGAGAATTTGATTCCCGGTGCGTTCGTATACTCGATCGCCGACGCCGTGCCTGCGGAAGGTAGAAGCGCCGAGGCGCCCAGAACACCGCCAACGGCAAGTTTCACGACCTCTCTCCGGTTGGGGCTGGTGATTGGATTAGTGAATTCACGCACGCTTGAGTCAGTCGAACTGGTTCCCATGGTTATCTCCTCTATGGCGGTTTTCTAGTGTAGCGTTTCTGGCACCGTGTTAAGTGGCTTCGCCCAGCGGAAATTGGGGAAAACCGCATAATGCCAGCCAGAGCCGCCATGAGCTATCGTCATGGTAGCGCTGGCGTTCCTGGGCGCTTGGTAGAAGCGGATAAAGTCTTCGGTGCCCACCACGAGGCGCGTACGCACACCTTCGTAGTTGTTGTGCATCTCATCGTCGCGGTACTCGATGGGAAAGCCGCGCGGCCCCACGAAGAATTCCGAAGAGCTCATAAAGTTCGACGCGCTCCCAACCAGATGCGGATATTTTCCGGCCACCCAAAACGACATGAAGCCACCCATCGAGAGGCCCGCCGTGGCACGGTGCTCACGGTCGGCGATCGTGCGGTAGTGCGCGTCGATGTACGCCACTTGGAGCTACGTGAGAATGCGGCAGTCCTTGGATACAATCCGCAGGGCGAAATAGTCAAGTTGCGAGAGGGTAAGAATGAACTCATCTGCCTCGCGAACAACCCCAACAACACCCGATTCAGCGTCGCTTGTTACCATCGCGATCTGGAGCCGTATATGGCGCGCGGTCGTGAGCTTTTAGCTCAGAAAATCACTGGGCACAAGCGCGACGACATCCGCTGGAAGGAGGTTTCCGAGGGGAAACTGTCTTTGCCGCGCGAGCCTCGCACGCTCTACGTTCTCACCGGCACTGGCTTCGACGCCACTACAAATCAGATGACCGATGCGTACTTGCGATGGGTCATTTATGTGCCCTTTGCCACGCCGGAGTCCACCGGGCTATCGACGAAGGCAAGCGACAGCGCGCCTTGGCTGATGAATCCCGGTACGGCAGGAGCGCACATCATGATCAATCCCCAAGAAAGTAGTTTGCGTAGCTTAAACCAGCATTGCTTGGTCCGACGCTACCGCAGTGCCGGAAGTGTGTGGATTTCGCTGATGGTGCGGATTGATGACGACAACCCGACTTCCGGTTCCCGGAGGTAATCCGCGAGTAACGCGTTTTAGTTGAAAGTGAGCAACGCCGCTGTTGGCTGCCGTGGAATTGTGCCTGTTTACGAAGCTCATGTCATCAAGAATCCGGCGGCCCGTCAGGCAGAAGATCGTGCGAGTTCATGCGGTATTGACTCGTCGGCAATTTCGTGATTTGATTCGACGGAGGCAATCAACGCATGATCAACCCGGAAACAGCGCGCAAGGTGATTGCGGCGGCAGAAAAGAAAGCCGCAGAAATCGGCCAGCCGATGAACATCGCCGTGGTGGACGCCGGCGCAAAGCTGGTGGCGCACGTACGAATGGATGGCGCTTGGACCGGCTGCATCGACATTTCCATCAACAAAGCATTTACCTTATACGCTCTTGATATCGCGACCAAGGACCTGGCGCAGCATTCCCAATCTGGCGGTCAGTTCTATGGCATTCATGCGACGAATCATGGCCGCATCATGGTCTTTGCGGCCGGCATTTCCGTTAAGGAAGGCGGCAAGGTTGTGGGCGCTATCGGCGTCAGTGGCAGATCAGGCGTGCAGGACCACGAGGTCGCCGAAGCGGGCGCCGCGGCCATTCACTAAGCCCAACTCGGACACGCCCGAGATGAACACGCCACCGCCCAAGCCGGTATACGGTTGCTATATGTGTCCGTTTCTTCTCGTGACACTCTCGTTGCACGCTGCGACATAAGAGTGGTCGAAGCTACCCACCACTTGAAGGCGCTTCGATAAGACCACTATGATTGAGCGAAGGCCGCGTGAAATCATCGCGATGCACGCGAGCAAGGGGCAAGGGGGTCGATGAGCAGCTCGGGTGGACCGAAAGATCCGATTCTGCTGAAATCATCGATGACAAAGAAGCCGCATAGAGCTGCCGCGCCGATGATCGCCGTAGATCGCGGGAGTGAAAAGCCACTACACCGCCAGATCTACGACGCCTTTCGCGCGATGATCCTCGACCGCAGATTGGAATCCGGCCAGCAGATTCCATCCACGCGCGCCTTGGCCGATGAGCTGGGAATCTCACGGATTCCAGTCCTGGACGCCTATGCTCAGCTTCTAGCGGAAGGCTACATCGAAAGCCGTTCTGGGGCCGGTACGTTTGTGAAACGTTCGCTCTCGGATCAGTTTCCGAGCGTACGTCCGACGGCGCGGAGCGTTCTGAGCCATCCAGGCAACGAAGCCATCTCGCGATTGGCCAGGCTTCTGCCCGTGGAACGAACACCCTGGTTCCCGAGCTCCGGAGCTTTCAGCGTCGGGCAGATCGCTTACGATCATTTTCCTTTTCGCGTCTGGTCCGACTTGGTTACGCGGCATGTGCGGAAAGTGCGCGTCAGCTCGATGAATTATGCCGACCCGATGGGCTCCAAGGAATTTCGCGAGGTGATCGCGGTTTATCTGCGAACCGCGCGAGCCGTTCGCTGCGACGCTTCTCAGATCATGATTGTCAGCGGTTCGCAGCATGCATTGGATCTGTCGGCACGTGTCCTGCTCGAGTCTGATATTCCGGTGTGGATCGAGGAGCCCGGTTATGAATTGCTGCGGCACACGTTGCTTCTTTCCGGCTGCCGGCTCGTTCCTGTGCCCGTGGACAGCGAGGGACTGGATGTCGCTGCCGGCATGAGCCTGTGCCGGATCGCACGCGCGGCCTTTGTCACTCCCTCTCATCAATATCCGCTCGGTGCCACTATGAGCGCTGCGCGACGTCTGCAGTTGCTCGAGTGGGCGCATCGTCACAACGCCTGGATCGTCGAGGACGATTATGACAGCGAATATCGATATGAAAGCATGCCCGTAGCATCCATGCAGGGACTGGATCCAGGCTTGCGCGTCATTTACATCGGAACTTTCAGCAAAACGCTCTTCCCTTCCTTGCGTCTCGGCTATATCGTAATTCCACCGCCGCTCATAGCACACTTTCTGGCAGTGCGCCGCGCCAACGATCTGTTTCCATCACACCTCTATCAGGCCGCTCTCGCTGATTTCATTGAAGCGGGCCATTTCACACGGCACATCCGAAAAACCCGGCAGCTATATGCTGAGCGGCGCAATGCTCTGGCCCAAGCACTTCGCAAGGAGTTCGGCTCCGAGATCGAAATTCTCGGCGCGGAAGCCGGCATGCATCTGGTAGTCACGCTTCCACCGGGGCATTCCGACCAGAAGATTGCGGCGCGGGCCGCACAGGACGGGCTCTGGCTGTGGCCCCTTTCCACTGCTTACAACGGCCCCAGTGTGCGTCAGGGCTTCATTCTCGGCTTCGGCGGAACGAGAGCGGCTGACATGCTCCATCAAGTGCGGCGGCTGCGTAAGGCTATTCGTGAAAGTGGTAATGACGCCTGAGCACGGAGTGGTCATTGAGTTCGGAATTACGTTAGTGTAAAATTTCAAAAATCAAGTAGCTCCTAACGGGCAATTTTGAGCCGCAAAGCCGGGTAAGCTCCTCATTTGGCTCCTTGGCCCCTTTTCATTCACTCGCAGTGTCTGCGAATTCCGGATGTCACGATCAATCGATTAACCGATCGAGGAGGATGAGTATGCCCAATCGACAGACACGAGTTCCCTACGCTTTTTTTGCGTCTTTGCTATTGCCCATCATCGCCTGTGCACAATCCACTTTCGGCGACATCCGGGGCACAACGCGCGATCCACAAGGTCTCGCGCTCCCTCATACAGTAGTAACTCTCCGAAATTTGGACGAGAATACCACCCGCTCTGCCATCAGCGACGACGTCGCTAACTTCCTGTTTGAGAATCTGAAGCCGGGCAACTATTCCATGACCGCGTACAAGGATGGGTTTGCCCCATCGCCGGTCACCACCGTGGAACTGGTCGCTCGCCAAAGCGCACGTGTAGATCTTTCGCTATCGCTGGCGCAGGTGCAGCAAACCGTCAACGTAGAGGCTTTATCGGAACAGATCAACACGGAAAATGGCGTGGTCGGCGACACCCGGGGCAACGATCAGTTGTTAAACATGCCGCTCAACTTCCGGGCGCAAACCACCAGCCCGCTGGCGACGTTGGCTCTTTCGCCGAACGTGGTCACTGACAGCCAGGGAAATATCGCGGTCGGAGGCGCAACGTTTTCGCAAACCGGTTTCTCGGTCGACGGCATCTCTACTGCCGATGTTGTGCACAATGGCTCACTGCTGAACACGTATCCATCCTCAGAGGGGCTTGCAGAACTGAAAGTGACCGCGTTCAACAACAGTGCCGAATTTTCCCAAGTAGCCGACGTGACGTTCATCACCAAAAGCGGTACGAACCAGCTTCACGGCAGTCTGTTTGAGTATTTGCAAAACGACGTGCTGGACGCGACCATTCTGAACTTCAGTACCAAGGCACCCAAGCGGTTCAACACATTCGGGGGCAGTTTGGCCGGTCCCGTAACGTTTCCACATTTCTATAATGGCCGGGACAAGACGTTCTTCTTCATGGATTACGAGGGCAATCGGCGAAGAACGGCTAGCCCGGAACAGGACCTGGTGCCAACAGCGGCGGAGCGGGACGGGAATCTTAACGGGCTGCCAATCATCAGCCCGCAAACGGGCCAACCGACGAATGCCTTGATCGATCCTCTCAGCGGCTCGCCGTTTCCGAATAACACGATCCCCTTATCGCGGTTGAATCCGGTGTCCCTGAATCTGCTCAATGGATATTACCCTCTGCCCAATGTTCCTTCAGGAGGCAGCTACAACTACGAAGTTCTCCAATCCATTCCCTCGAATACCGACGGTTTTGACCTCAGAGTAGATCAGTACATCACTTCCACTCAGCAGGTCTATGCGCGGTTCAGTTGGAAAAATCTTTTGTCGCAAACGGGCCAATCGGGTCCTGTGAATCCGCTGCTACCGAACGATATCGATACGGAGCACGATCGGAGTCTCATCGTTTCGTACAACTACGCCATTAACCGCAAGATGGTGAACGAATTTCGTTTCGGCTTCACGAACAACTTTCTCTATCAGGCGTTTCCGATCGAGGGCGCTGTGGCTGACAAGCAACTCGGGCTCACCGGCATGAGCTTCGCGAATCATCCCAACACGGGCGCGTTTCCGACATTCAACTTCTCTGATGGTACCGGTTTCACGCAGATCGGTCGGGACAAGGACGGGCCCCAGGCATCTCGGACCTATCAGTTCACCGACAATCTGAGCCGTACCATGGGCAAACACACATTGCGTGTTGGTATGGATGTCCGCCATGTCTTTTACGAAACCGTTGTCCGATGGGGCCAGTCGGACGATTTTGGGGCATTCACGTTCAACCAGGGCGTCTTTACCGGCAGTTCCTTCGGCGATTTCTTGCTGGGCGCGCCGAACACATCCTTCATTGTTGAGAGCAGTCCCAACACGAATGAGTCGGCTGTGCATTGGGGAACTTACGCGCAAGACACATGGCAGGTGAACGATCGGCTCACCGTGAATTTCGGATTGCGTTGGGAGCTGAACCCGCAATTTGCGGAAAATACCGGCGATATTGCCAATTTCCTTCCCATCAATGGCGGCGAAGTGGTGGTGCCGGATATTCTCTTGAACAAAACGGTTCCCTCCAGTTCGCTGCTTCAAGCTAACTACAACGCCTTTCTGGTTTCTTTCAATGCCTGCCAGCTTGCCACCAGGAATATGTCGCTTCCTTGCTCCAAGGTGGTGACGGCAAGCCAAGCCGGCCTCCCTGCCAGCCTGCGTAACATCTACTGGCATGACTTTGACCCACGCGTAAGCTTCGCCTTCCGTCCATTTCGCGATAACAAAACTGTTTTTCGCGCCGGCTTCGGCATTTTCACCAACACGATGTTGGGGCCGCTGGCCTATACCTCCATTGGCATCCCGCTGGGCGCTCCTTATACCTACGTCAACGACAACAACGGCGTCCCGCTGTTCACATTTCCGCGAACCTCACCCGCTAACCAACAGACACAGTATGGCGGAACCGGCTTCTACGACGCCATGAATCCGAATTTTAAAGATCCTCAGACCGCACAGTGGAACATGACCTTCGAACGCGAGTTGACGCCGTCAATGGCTATTCGCATCAGCTATGCGGGGATGAACTCGTATCGTTTAAACGTGACGGAAGATTACAATGCAATTCCACCGAGCACGCAGCCTTACGTCCCGAGTCCATACGTCGATCCGCGCGCTCCATATCAAAATTGGGTGCAGCTCTACGTTAGTCAGAACGCCGGTTTTGCAAACTACCAGGGTGGCTCCGTTGAAATTACCCATCGGCTTTCGCACGGATTGTACTTCCAGGCTAACTACACCCTCCAAAAGGATCTGAGCGACGCGCAAGGCGATGCGCCGGGCGGCTTTGTTCCGGAAGTGCTTCTGTTTACGCCTACCGCCGATCAATTCGATCTGCGCCTAGGACGGGGGAATCTCGCCGGAATGCCGCGGCAGCGGTTTTTGCTGACGGGTACGTATCAGTTGCCGTTTGGGTCGAAACGTGAGTGGTCGAGTAAGAACAAATTCATTAACAGTGCGTTGGGTGGCTGGGACTTGAACACGATTACGCTAATGCAAACCGGACCGTGGCTCACACCGACTATCAGCCCCACGGCCGATCAGTCCAATACCGACATTGTTGGGCGTGGCGGCATCACCCTGCGCCCGGACGAGATCGGGAATCCTTATTCGAACGTCAGCGGCGATCTTGAGTGGAACCTTAACGCGTTCGCTCCCACGCCGGCGAATGCCGGCCGAATCGGGAACGCGGGCGTGGGAATTTTGCAAGGCCCAGGAACAATTGCCGTGTCGGCGGGGCTAGCCAAAATTTTTCAGGTTCGGGAGCAGCTTCGATTCCGCTTTGAAGCGACATTCACGAATGCCCTGAATCATACTAACTTTGCCCCACCAGCGTCGGATGTCAGCAGCCCAGCGACATTCGGCATTTTACAGTCGGCGCAGACTGCCGGGCAGGGCGGCAACCGGACAGGGCAACTGGCGTTACGCATGGATTTTTGAGAATACCCAATTCGACAGCCTAAGGAGATGCAATGCCAATTTACCAAAGCATGCAGAGAGTGCGCTTCTCGAGCCCGGACGGCTATGAGAAATTCAAGTTGCTGTTCGGAGAGGTGCGCAATCAATTGAAGACATTACCGGGATTCTTGCACCTTACCTGGTGGGTTCATCCAAAAGACCCTTCCTGGTACAACGAAGTCAGCATCTGGACCAGCTTTGAAGCACTTCGCGAGTGGCACATGAACGGCTACCACAAGCAAGCCAAAGAGTGGGCCGTCCGGAGCGGCGCCATCATGGAAGACATCATCACCAACTTCGAGCTGAAGAATACGCGCTTGATCCGCGTGTGTCCCTGTTGCGCTCTGATCACCGACAAGGCTTACGACCTTCATTATGAACAGAAGGCGCTGGCCGAGTTGTGTCCCAAGTGCGGCTTTCAATTCCCGGTGATGCCCGAGAGTTCCGATAGTACCGCGGTGTTTCGGGATGTCGACTCGCCCGTCCCCGTGCCCTTGGCAAAAGCGGGCGATTAGCGCTGTGGCGGGAGTGGGGCTTGAGTCTGTAGCTGACGTAGCATTCAGTTTAGCCGGAACGGGGCTTGCGCCGGCCCCTGAGAGACTTTGGTTTTAATCCCTCGCTGCTCGCGCCAATCGCGTTCTGAGATTCAAATGGACGTATTGCCGAATCGTGAGGTGGTCTGGCTCCGGCTCCCAAGACACCGCGTTCGCGTAAATTGACACCGAGGTCGCCGGTGGCGGTATCGAAGCATCCCAAATCAGCCATTCACCTCCGCTTTCGAGGACGCGGTAAGCTTCGGCAGAGACCTTCTCATGGATTAGCGGGCCTCATGAACATCCGGGAGAAAAATGCCGTTACCGTGTGAAATCTGTTCTTGGGGAACTTCAGATCGGAGGCATCCATCACGATTTTGAGAAACCCTGCAGGGGCGTCGTCCAATTCCTTCATCGAAATGTCGATCGCGACGACTTGCTGACCCTTCAGCCGACCGTGCCCCGACAACACCCCGAGATCGAGGATTCACCTGGAGGCCACAAAATCCGGAATCACAATCTCCTCACGCTCGATTTCGGCGCGTGACGATTGAGCACGGTTGGCTGCCGCAACCATGAACCAAACGCACTGCCTCCGAGTCATTGACAGCGTATAAAAGGCATTGCGGGAAGAACTAAATCGACTTAGGGTTAATTCGTGAGTGCTTGGTTGAGGATCTGGCCGACAGCCCGATGGGCTTCTTTGATCGCCGTGGTGTGGTCTGGCGCGCCGGACAGGTCAGTGTTGGCAAAGGCGATTCTTCCGAACGGAGCACGCCGAAGAATCTCACGCGGGGCGGGGTTCCCGTCCTTGCCAAAGAAGAAGCCCGGTTGCGGGCTCACGTAAGCGTGGCCCCAACGGTTGAGGATGATGCCGGCAATGTCCCGCTGCGCATCGAAACCTGACGCCGAAAACATTTCCTGGAGTTGCTCGCGAATCCTCCCCTCATAATCCCGAAATGAAGTGGATAGAAGCTCCGCTCTCCCACGGTTTCCCTGCTGCTCAAGAGGTAAACCGGCATAATGAAAAAGGACCTTTAGAGTCAAAATCACCGGGGAGTCCGGTCCGATTGCTTTGTCGTCCGTTGAGAACGTGGGCACCTTTCGGACAGCGGTAGAGTCGCCGAAGCCCTCGAACCATCGGGCGCTTGAAACGCCAAGCTTATAGAGGAAGCGCCAATTGCGCACCGCTACATTAGCCATCAGACAGGGTGAACGGTAAAACTGCGAATAGGCCTCCCGTTGTGCCGAAGGCAGGTCGCGAACGGCGTACTTCGTGCTCCACGACCCACCCGCCATCACTACCGATCGCGCCTTCAGGCGATAAACCTTCCCCTCACGCGTGTACGTCACGCGCACGGACCTCGATACCTCGGGATTTCCATCATGCCCAACACCAACCACTGTTGCCGCCACACGAATCCGTGTGGTCTGGCCTTCGCGGTCGAGCGCGGCAAAATCCACGTTGTTACGGCAAACTGCGGATAATGTGCGGGGACCGGTGATCGAGTGGGGAATCAGAGTCTTCACGAGCAAACGGCTAATGCCGGCATTACCTCCAGGGAAGGAATGCACTTGCGCATTGGGGTGCTCCGATTCGGGCGATTCTCCCGCCCAGGAATATGGGGCGTAGGCGGACAGAACATCCGGTCCCGCACCGTGTCCACCGCCTTCATCGAGGAAGAACGTCCGGATCGTCGCGCGGCTCAGACCGAATTCCTGAATCAAATGTTCTTCGATGGTCATGCTATCTAACTTGCGGGATTTCTCATCGCCAGGGTGGTCGAACGGGAGGCCGCCCCGGTCGCGTTTTCGTTCCGCGTACTTCAGAAGCTCCGCCCGCGTCGAATCTGCGATCGGCGCTCCTCTAAACTTTTTCGCCCATGGGTCGATTAGCCACATTCCAGGCCTCTGCCCGAATTTAGCTCCAAAGTAGAATCCCATTGGCCCTCTCGTGTCTTCAAAGCTCACGCCCAGTGGAATCTCCGGCGAGGAAACGGCCCACGTTTGATAGGTAAACTCACGGCTATCCAAACCGATCAAATCGTAAAAATTCCCGATAAAGCTATGCGAGTACGGAACTGTAAAATGATCGGATCCCTGCGGAGCCATAAGCCGTTTGCCGTCCACTACAAACTCATTGCGCTTGGCCTCGCCGCCGAAGATTGGGTGATTTTCAAGGATGAGACAGCGCAGCTTCGGCCCTCCTTGCTTCGTGAGAAAGAGCGCTGCCGCGAGCCCACTGATCCCTCCGCCCACGATGACGCAATCAAACAATTCCCCAGTGTCGATCGCATACTCCGGGGGCGACTCAAAAACGTGATCGCGGAGTTGATGACCGGCTTTGACGACCTCGAAGGTGTTTCCGTTTGAATCGGAATAATCACCCACGCCCCCATATCCAGTCCAATCCTCGCGCCCCAACAGTTGCTTTGGCGTCAACGATTCAAGCAACAGGCTGCCGGAAGCCAGCAGCGTGGAATCTAAAAAGTCTCGGCGGCAGATCTGTTGATTCATGCCCAATGTCTTCTCGTATTGGTCGTTTCCTCCTGACGCGGACACCTCAAACCTCCGACACCCGGATAATCGCCGGGATCCTCATTCCGGCACCAACACTTGTACGCACTTCACTCACAAACCTAGATGCACTTTGCTAGTCTCGTCCTACGTTCCAGTAGCGTGGCACGCGACGATTTCAAAACCATTCGAATCTAGACTACCTTAATAAACTACTTTGACTCAACAGAACGCACTCTGGCTTCCGGCCCCAGCCAAGCTATGCCCTCGAGAACTGGCCAACCTGGTCCGTTTTGCGGAGTTCGTTTCTGCCTCAGCGATCGGGAGCGGGTGGTTTACGAAATGACCGAGTGCACTTCCGCTGGCGAGACTCGCAAGACCACAACCAGATCAAAGAGATGTCACTGGGGGCAGTCGAGTTCATCCGCCGGTTCCTCCTCCATGTGCTCCCCAGCGGGTTCGTCAAGGTGCGACAGTTCGGATTTCTTTCCAACCGCAATCGAAAGAAGATGGTCCGGCGCTGCCGCGAAGTCCTGCCAGCGTCCTCGGCGGAAGGCATCATCATGGGTCGGGATCGCCTCTTAAAACGAGTGGAGGTGGCCGGGACGTACTGGCCCCTTAACCACATTGAGCTCATCATCATTGATGGGGCGGAGCGTCGTAACCGCAAGAGAAAACAGCCGAGGGGATTTCCCCTCAGCTGTTATGTCGGACTCAGGATGACGCCGGTCGCTTCAGTTCGATTCGCTGAACTTAATACGAGGATAAAGTCCATTTCCTAAGGGAAGCGCCTCACACGTGCCCAGGTTCAGATTATTGGTCTCTCCGGTAGTGCCCGCATTTGCAAGACACGTTGGCGCAGCGGAGGATCCATCATTCACCTGCAGCAACACGGTGAAACTGGTGCCGCCTATCCTGCTGAACTGCGCTTGCGAGCCACCGGCATCGCCGAAGATACCGAACTCCGTCTTGTTCCACACCGAGGAAATATCAAGCATGCTGTCGGGGACGCAAGTGCCCCATCCCGCGCCTGTATTATCGTAGACCACGGCACAATCTTGGCCTCCAGGCGCTGCCCCAGCGTGCAACGACAGGTTCGCGAGGTCCGTAATCGGAAAATCGGGTGCGCTTGCGGCATTGCTGCTGACATAGCAATCGTCGCCCAATTGGTTCCAGTTGTCGGGACACGAGCCATAATTGAGCAGCCAATACTGCATAAACACCCCTCCACCACACCCCCAAATATCGCAATCTTGATCCGTCCCATAAACGAATTGTTGCCAAACATGACAATCGAAGGTGGTGGAACCGTTACATGCGGAGGTGGTCATCCGGTCGTTCGTATTGATCTGCAGAGTGTATTCGTTTGGACCATCAGTGGCGTCATTACCTCCGACGCTGGTTACGGATTGCGTCGATGCATCTAAGAAGCTTCCACCTGCCCAGAAGATCAGTCCCCCCGGCGTATAGGCGACGTAGTCGTTTCCGTTGCCGACCACATCAGGCCGAGCGGTCATAGCTGTGCGGTGCACCGGATGAAGGCGCGGGCGTGCGGCCGTGCAATCCACCTTCTCGCGAGTGAGGCTGGGGTACGACTCATGAAAGCACCCTGCCTCCTGCGGAGGGTTTTGCGCCATGATGGCGCGCCATTTTTCGAGCGCCACCGGATCGACGGCTGGGCGTGCATCAGCCGCACGTAAAAAGGTGGGCAGCTGCGTCAGACATACCACGACCGCCAAATGTTTTGCGTAAGTGATCATGCGTTTCATAAACTTCCTCCGATTGGGATCTTTCTTTTGCCCATCCCCGAGGCAGTAATGTTGCCAGATGTGTTCTAGGGTCTATGCAGGCCCAAATCCAGAGAAGGCCCCGAACACGCCTCGCACCCTGCAAGGCCGTCCCTGTAATGCTCCACCACCCTATAGGGCGGGAAAGAAACCTGAAACTTCTAATGGTGCGAGCGGATTTTCTTGTGCAGCCCCGGAAGGCAAAAATGTGAGTTGGGTGCGACCTCGCCAAGCCCAGGAACCGGCGCGGCTACGGAGTATTACCCGTGGACGGTGCGGCCGGTCGCTGCTCGAGAGCTTGCGCTTGCTTGAGATCGGCCTCGGCGGCCTCCGTGTCTTTCAGTTTTCTTTCTGCGGCGGCGCGATTTTCCCAGGCCTGGACGAAGTTCGGGTCGAGTTCAATAGCTTTAGTGAAGCACTGTATCGCGTGCTTGTACCCTCCCTTCTTCAGACGAATGATTCCGCGGTCGTTCCAGGTGCGCGGATTTGTTGGATTCAGTGCCAGGGCTTTTTCGTAGTCTTCGGCAGCATCGTCGAGCAGACCGAGGCGCATTTTGCAAAAACCTCGGTCATGGAAGGCCGAGGCGCTATCCGTTTTGTACCGGATAGCCTCCGAATAGTCGGCAATGGCTTTCTCCATTTGTTCGAGCTGCCGATAGGCACCCGCGCGGCCGAAATAGGACCGGTAGTCGGGTTTCGTTGCGATTGCCTTGGTGAAATACTCCACGGCCCCGGCATAATCACTCTGCTTCAACAGAGCTTCGCCTCGAATTTCTGGATCGCCTTCGGGCTGCGGATCGGCGGGCCGGTCTGCCGGACTACGTGCCGTCGTCACGTTCGGTTTCGCGGTGGCGCCGGCATTGCGATGGTAGAGAAGCAAACCCGCATAGGACAGAGCCACCAACAGAGCGGCAACGAGCGCGGCCACTGCCCAGGTGGATCTGCTTTCTGCGCGCGGCGCAGCGGCAGGCACAGTCTCCCAAGCCCTCTGGAGTGCCCGGGCGAACTCGCCGCAAGTTGCATAACGTGCCCCACCAGTCTTCGACAGAGCCTTGCGCAACACTCCGTCAACCGCGGGACTCAGCCGGGAATTGAAAGTGACTGCGGCAGGTTGCTCAAGATACATCGTCATAGCAGCTAGCGAGGCCACAGAGTCACCCTCAAACGGCCGGCGTCCCGTCAACAGGACATAGGCGACGGTCGCCAGCGCGTACTGGTCTGTCTGCCCCGACACTGGCTCTCCGCGCCACTGCTCCGGCGCCATGTAATCAGGTGATCCCAGGGAGACGGCACTGTGTGTGAGCGTTGAGAATTGGGAGACCTTGGCGATTCCGAAATCGGCGATCTTCACGACGCCATCGGCGCGCAACATGATATTGGCGGGCTTGATGTCACGGTGGACCACTCCCCGGCTGTGAGCGTAATCGAGCGCTGCCGCACATTCTTGCACGATGCGCAATGCCTCGCCACTCGATCGCAGCGAAGGATCTGCGCGCATGGCCGCATCTAATGTGCGGCCCTGCACATACTCCATCACGATATAGGAGGTGTCGCCCTCCTGGCAGATATCGTGAACGGCGACGATGTTTGGGTGCGACAGCCGGCCTGCCGCTTGCGACTCGCGCGCCATTCGGGCCCGTAATTCCGAGCCTTCCTCGGCGGCATCATGGAACAGGATCGTCTTGATTGCGACCACGCGGCCGATGGCCGGATCCATGGCACGATAGACCACGCCCATGCCGCCCTTGCCTATTTTTTCGAGAAGCTCGTAACGTCCCAGCTTTTGGGGAACGCCGGCGGGTGTCCGAGACTGTGTTGGTTCCGTGGCGCTGATGGCGGCTGCTTGCGAAGCCACCTCGCCAACCGCTGCCCGTAAGTAGCTGTCGGCACCGCCAGCGAATGACAACAAAGACTCGACTTCCTTGCGCAGCGAGGTGTCGCTAGCACAGGTTTCTTCGAGGAATGCCGCCCGCTCACTTTCTCTCTTCTCCAGAGCGGCGTGGTACAGTTGTTCCACTTGGCGCCAGCGGCCGGCATCCATCGCGGCTAGCTCCCGTCCTTGGACAGCGGTGTTTCACTACTCATCTCGCGGACGAGCCAGGACTTTGCCAGACTCCAGTCGCGGTTTACGGTCTGCACCGATACTCCCAGCACCGCAGCAATATCGTTGGCATTCAAGCCGCCGAAGTATCGCATCTCGACGATCTGCGCTTTGCGTGAATCGAAGAGGGCGAGTTGGTTCAATGCGTCATCCATGCGCACCACCGCGGGGTCCATCTCGGCAGAGACGACCAGAGCTTCGTTGAAATCCACACGCTGGGCCTCACCCCCCCGTTTGGCGTAGCCTTTCGAGCGGGCATAGTCGACCAGTATGCGCCGCATCAGCCTGGCGGCCACCGCAAAGAAATGAGCCCGATCTTGCAACTCGATTTTTTGAATTGCGACGAGCCGCAGGTAGGCTTCGTTAACCAACGCGGTGGCCTGCAGAGTGTGGCCGCTGCGCTCGTTGATGAGGCAGCGTTGCGCGATCCTGCGCAACTCCGGATAGACCAGCACGAGGATACGCTCTAGAGCGTCGCGGTCGCCGCCGCTCCAGGCCTGAAGCAGCCCGGTAATTTCCGGTACAGGGGCCGAACTCAATCCGGACCTCCGTTCCCCGGATTCTAGCATGGTCGTTGCACCTATTTATCCAGCGGTTAGTAGATCTGCCTGTGGTTCCCGCTTTAGAGGGCGAAGGAAATGAAACGGTCCGATTGAGACCGAAATTAGAAAGTCTGAGGAGGCTATATGAACCGCCATAAACTTCGCAACTTGATTTTCGCGGCAGTGCTGAGTACCAGTGCGGCGCAGTCGTTCGCTGGCACCGTTGTGTCCATCACGGTGGCCCCACCCGCGCTCCGCGTGTACGCCCAACCCCCCTGCCCTGGGGACGACTACATCTGGACGCCCGGACACTGGGCCTATGATCCCAGCGGCTACTATTGGGTGCCCGGCGCCTGGGTGCTGGCTCCGCATCCAGGTTACCTTTTTACTCCCGGATATTGGGGCTTCGTCAATGGCGCATACGTTTGGCACCACGGCTACTGGGGCCTACATGTGGGGTTTTACGGTGGCGTGAACTACAGATTTGGCTACACAGGTGTCGGTTTCCACGGCGGATACTGGCGGGGCGGCCACTTCTTCTATAACCGGGCGGTGGCCAACGTGGACGCGAGAAAGATTCACAACATTTATCGCGAGGAAGCGCATGACCGCAACCACCGCCACGAAGATCGGCGCGCGGCGCATGGTGAGCACTCCCACGAGCATCCGGGACACGCTAGCCCTGATCACGCACACGCGTCTAAGGTTGCATCTCGATCCGCCGGCCATTCGAGCGGCGGTCACGGGGCCCACCACGGACGCCGTTAGCGAGACTCGGGGCAGGCCGCTCCGCCTGCCGGTCTCGACTTTTCGATGATCGTCCCTCAAGACAGCCAATCGAAAGCGTCCCTTCCGTACTCCCGGCAGCCAAAATCGCGATCCGGCGGCGGGCGCAAGATGCGGATCACCTCAAGGACTTCGTCATCGGCCGGTACACGCTGTGTGCGAAGAACTTCGACGCCCTGATCTTCGGATATTACGAGGGCGACCGGCTCTGTACGTTGCGCGAACCCGCAACGGCTTCACGCCGACCTTGCGGGCGCAATTGTTCCGGCGGTTCCGCGGGCTGGAGATCGCTGAGTGTCCGTTCGCGAATCTGCCCGAGGCGAGAAGCGGACACTGGAGAGAGGGCCTCACTGCTGACAAGATAAAGGAGTGCCGTTGGCTGAAACCGGTACTGGTGGGATAGGTTGAGCTCGTAGAGTGGACGCCGGACGGTCACCTGCGGCATTCGATGTTCATTGCGCTCAGGGAGGACCGGGAGGCGGCCGCGGTACGGCGGGAAAGCTGGTTCACCGATTGCAAGAAACGCTCCGGCTGATCCGATGCCATTGCACACTGGCTGCGAAGATTCGCCTGCAAGTTTGCCATTAACAGTGATGCCGCGATTCCCTTGCCCGAAATATCGCCGATCACCAGGCCAAGCCGTTGTTGCCCTAAATTAAGGAAATCGTAGTAATCGCCCCCGACCTCGCGGGCTTGAACACAGACCCCCGCATATTCAAGTGTTTTTAGCGGCGGTGCCGCTTGAGGGAAGAGCCTCGCTTGCACCTGTTTCGCAATTTCAAGTTCCCGGGCTGCGCGACGTTCGGTTTCCACCTTCTCGGCGATCGCCCGGCGGCGCGCTTCAATTTGCCGCGTCATGTCGTCCCATCCCGCAAGTACAAAGGAATTCCCGTCCAGATCTTCGAAGGTTGTGAAGATCCCGCCCCAAGTCCCCGTCTGTGGAGGGTGGCGAAAGCGAACGCCGCGCTTACGCCAGATGCGGAATTTGGCGGCAACATCTTCCGTTACAAACACCGCCTGCCCTGAGCGGCCGATGAACTGATGTTCCGCAGAATCGGGTTTGGGAGCGATGAGCGCAAGAAGCGTCGCGCCGTTCGGCGGAGCGACCAGAATAAAGCGGCCGCGCTCACCATATTGGTAATCCACGATGAGGCGAAAGCCAAGCTGGTCCAGATAGAATCGAAGGCTTCGATCCTGATCACGGACGAAGATAGGAACATGATGCAGCCGGAGGTAGGTAGCCAGTTTTCTGTCCTGCTTCTGTTTCGGGGGGGCAACTTGGGCGATGCTCTTCGCCGCATCACGCTGCTCTTCTTCGGAGTGTGTGGCCGGACGCTTCCCGGCAATGCCGGTCACCCGCTGTGCCCGACGTGTCTGGAAATCCTTCGATTTGATTTGGACGAGTAGCGACTCATTCTTCGCTTTCAGCTCCTCGTACTGTCCAATCCATTGTTCCAGCGTGAGGCTCTGCAGAGTCGCGACGCGCACGGTCCGGTCAAGCCAATCGGTGGCTTCGCCTCCATGGAAGAAGAAATATCCTTCGGCCTTGGCGAGCGCCACCTGGAATCCCCTCTTCGCCAACTCGGCGTTGATGGCTTTGAGGTTGAGGGGCATGGGGACATTATATGGTTGATGTAGAGTGCTGCTCTTGCTACTCCGATACCTTTACATACCGCTCCATAACATCCACCATAACCAGCGAATCGCCGAGGTGGAGAACAGCCCAGGTTTTCCGAAGCCGTGACCGCCCTTGGCCACCCAGGCTAATAAGGTGTGCTGGAGTTGCTCGGGGCCTTTGGTCCACGTGAACGGGCCACAACTGGCATTGTAACTTTGCAGAAATTGGTGGAGCAGATCTTTGAGATCCTGTTCGGAACGCTGGACGCTGTGTGCCAGCCCTTGCTTGCTGAGGACACTGAAGAAACACTCGATCAGGTTCACCCACAATGCGTGTGTCGGGGTGTAATGAAATCGTACACGAGAATGGCGCGCCAGCTACCGGCGCAGAGCTCCATTTTTGTGGATGTTCAGATTGTCCGCCACGACGGAGTTCGCGGTCCGGGTAGTGGCCCACGATCTCCCCCACATCCGCGCATGATCGATAACACATGCCTCTGTTAAGATATTGATTTTAAACCTTCGGGCGCGTAGCTCAGGCGGATAGAGCATCTGCCTTCTAAGCAGCCAAGTACTTGAACCTCTACTCGATTGATTTCAAATATCTTAGCTCCCTGAGAATCCACGCGAATACCTGATCCGCAGAGGCTCAGAATATGCTAGACCATCCAGTGAGTATGAAGCAACAAAAATCGGAGCCGCCTTGAACACCAACTGTAGGGTGTGGGATGAATGGAGAATACAGGCACCACACACCGGCAGATTGTTTTCAAGGTTCCCGAGATTCCCCTGGGTCCGCGCATTCCCGGATCAAGTTCAGACTGATGTCCACATGCTGGCCGACTACACAGTCCATGGCGCAAGAATTCCCACCCAAATGGTGCTCGGCGAGTGGAATCAAGGACTGCTTCTGACGTAGGATGAATCAAAAGGGTGGTCCAAAACTAGCATGCCTGTTTTTCTGGAGAGATTCGTCTTGACGGCACTTTCCGCTCTTTTCGTCGCGGTCATTATTGTGAACCCGCTTAAGCTCGAATGGCCACAACAGGTTTCGCTTTCGGTTGCCGTGATTGCGCTAGCGTTTTTTGTTGGGTACACGGTTGAGCGAACCTCCCGAATGCGGACAATGCCGTTGCCACATCAATCAACCAATGAACCGGCTTCACCTTCGCGGGCGACAGGTTCTGCCACAACCACAGGTAGCAATAGCCCAGCCGTCACCGGCGACGGGAACACAGTTATAATTGTCCAGCCATCACCACAGACTAAACCCGCGAAATCTAACAAGTGAAGAGCACG
>JASHOO010000171.1 GCA_030041035.1 Bryobacteraceae bacterium
ATGCCCACTTCCTCACCGCTCACCTTGCCGTCGTAGTTGACCCAGTCCGCCTTCTTGCCCCAGATGCCCTTCTCGCCTTCCGCGCCGGCCGAGTTCACCATGTGCGCGGGCGGCGAATCGAGGTCCTTGATCACGCGAATGCCGAACGTGCCTTCCTTGGAATCGCCGAACGTCAGCGGGCCGTTGGTCGCGTGCACCGTGAATTCGCAGTCGACAATCCGCGTATGATCGTCGCCCTGGAACGCAAAAGCCTGCGTCTCCTCCCCGATCACGCGGCCGTTCGGCGTTTCGAGCGCGAACTCGGCGCGTATCACGCCCGGATCGCCGCCGCGGGCTTCGTCAATCTTCAGCATCACCATGTGGCCGTGAGCCTGCTTGCTGTGCTCGTGCATCACCTTGCTGAACGCTTCCTCGCTCCAGAAGTCCAGGCCGTCGATGTTCCCGTGCGCGAAATAGAGCGGCCGCTGGTGCGGCTCGATGTCGGGTTCGTGTTCGTGGCCCGGTGGCAGTTCATTGCCAATCGGATATCCACGCGTCACGATCGTGCCGTGCGCGCTCCGCAGCGGCATCAGGTAGGGCTTGGCCACCTGCGGGTCGAAATAGTACGTGGTGAACGGCTGGCCGGCAATCGTCACCTCGATCTGGTTCCCGTTGCGCTGGACCTCCACGGCCTGTTGCCCCGCGCACGTCAGAGCGCCGGCCAAAAGCGTCAGTGCACCTGCCAAAAGCGTCAGTGCGATTCTGTTTGCAGTCATCGTTGGCTTATATGTTCTCCGGAATTGTGAATGGCTCGCGACGCGCGCCCCGCAGCAGCCGGTTCGCTTCTTCGTCTCCCACCACCTGCTCGGTTGCAGGATCGAATTGCAGCGTGCGTCCCAGCCGGTAAGACGCATTGGCCAGGTGCACCAGCGTTACCGACTTGTGCCCTTCCTGGATGGGCGCGTTCAGGTCCTGCTTGCGCCGGCTGCGCACGCAGTCGATGAAATTCTCCCAGTTGTTCCCGCGCTTGGAACTCTCCGGTCCCGGCTGCTGCTCCTTGCCCAGCCACGTGCGGTACCCCTGGTAGTCCTCCTCGTTGGTCACCGCCATGTATCCCTTCGAACCGTAGAAAATGTCGCCCACCGTGTTGCCCGCCGTTTCCAGCCGCTCGTCATGACCCGGAGGCCCCAGGAATCCCGGGATCACCTCGCCGCCGAATCCCGGAGTGCCGATACCCGCTTCGTGATTGCTGTACCAGTTGCGCACCTCGAATTCCAGCATCTTGCGCTTGCCCGCGCCGTCGAATTCGAATTCGCAGGAGAGAACGTTGGGCGTCTCCTGGTCGTCATCGAACATGAAGTGGCCGCCCATGGCCGACGCCCGGATCGGAAACTCCACGCCCAATCCCCAGCGCGCCACGTCGATCTGATGCGAGCCCTGATTGCCCAGATCGCCGTTGCCGTAATCCCAGAACCAGTGCCAGTTGTAATGGAACCGGTTGTGCGTGAACTCATGCTTGGGCGCCGGACCCGTCCACATGTCGTAATCCACTCCGGCCGGCACCGGCTCCACCGGCGCCCGGCCGATGGTGTCGCGATGATTGAAGCACAGCCCGCGCGCCAGATACACGTCGCCGAGCAGTCCTTCGCGTATCTTCTGGATGCCCTCTCGCACGGCCGGATTCGAGCGGCTGTTGGTGCCGTGCTGCACGATGCGGTCATACTTCTCCGCGGCCCGCACCATCTGGCGCCCTTCCCACCAGAAGTGCGAGCACGGCTTTTCGACGTAAACGTCCTTCCCCGCCTGGCAGCCCCAAATCGTGATCAGCGCGTGCCAGTGGTTGGGTGTGGCAATGGAGACGGCGTCGATGGATTTGTCGTCCATCACCTGGCGCGGATCTTTGTAGACTTTCGGCTTCGGGAGCCCAAGCAGTTCCATGTCCGCCAGCCGCTTGCGGATGATGTTCTCATCCACATCGCAGACCGCCGCGATCTCCACATTGTCCAGGTGCGAGTATTCTTCCACGTGCGCGAAACCCTGGCCGCGGATGCCGCACACCGCCACGCGAACGCGGTCGCTTGCTCCAGCCATAGTTCACCTCCAGGACATTGCTAGGCTATCACAGCAGAACGCGGGGTGGACCGCGGCTATTCGTCGTTCGACTCGCGCCCGGATAACGCACCACCATGCAATGCGGAGTAGTGGGAAAGCCACCGCGACCGGACTGACTTCTCGTCCGTGCCGTCGTCGTAGGCCGGAGAAATGAGGGGCAGTGCACGTTCCACCTTCACCACCACGAAGGCACGGATTGGGGGTAACGGCTTGGCCGGATCGCCCCGCCGGGCTCGATAGAACTCCAGAATCCGGGCAAACCGGTCGCCATCGCGCAAGACCTCTGCCGTGCCTTTGAAGCGGAAACCCTTCCGCGAAAACGGATCGACGACGTTCAATTCCACGGCTGGGTTCCGGCCGAGGTTCGCGACCGTCGCCGGCGAGCGGATATCGGCGAACACCAGGTGATCGTCATCCCACACCGCAATCGTCCCCTTGGGCGAAACGTTCGGCGTCCCATCCGGACAAACCGTGGCCACGAAGGCCAGCCGCTGTTCCGCGATCACACGCTTCGCTTCCTCCGTCAGCATCCCGGCCATGACGTTGCCCTCCCTATTTTCAGTCCCGATCTACGAGAGGTACCGGATCGTCTCTTCCGCCAGTTTCTTCGTGGCCTCGAACGGATCGCCCGGCGTTTCGGTCTCCATCGAGAAGTAGCCGCGATACCCGGCCTGCTTCGCGATGGCGAACAGCCGCGCGAGATCCACCGGATACACTTTGCCGCTGGCGTTGGCATAGCCGCTCTTGACGTGCGCCATGTTGAACACGTGCCGGAACATGGCCGCCACGGCCTGGTAATTCCACTCCGCGTCGCCGCGCGGGTTCATGGAATTGGCGAAATCGGGCAGCGCGCGCAAATAAGGACTACGGACCTTCTCGATCACCGCGATGAGGAAATACGGGTCTTCGCACACCGGCACATCGTTTTCCAGATTGACCACGATGTTGTGCTTCTCGCCGTATGCGGCCACTTCGCCCAGCGTCTCCGCCGCCAGGTCGATATCCGCCTTGCCGCCGGGCGCCGGGGTAACGTGCTGGCGCATACTCGGCGAGCCGATGGCCAGCGCGATATCCACGCCCTTCTTGCCGAATGCGATCGCATCCTGCCGCTTGGCCGGGTCGGGATGATAAAACGGCCGCCCGCCGTGGCCCAGATCGACGATATGCGATCCCGCCTTGGCCGTCGACGCGCGCAACTGTTCGAGATACGCCGGCTCGGTCGAGCGGAAGTGCGAGTTCAGCGGATTGATATTGTGAATGCCGAACCGCTCCACTACCATCGCGGCGAAATCCTTCGCGTCGACGAGCGTTTTTCCGTTGCCTTGATTGCCGGGCACATCCATGTAGGCGCGAAACGGCCATGAAGTGACCGCCAGCCGTTCGCGCGGATCGGCGGGGAAGGTCAGTTGCGGCTCGCGAGCGAACAGCGCCGCCGCTCCAAAAGCCGAGGTCTTCAGAAAGTTGCGCCGTGAGAGTGCCATCATGCGTACCGGAGTATATCGCAGCCGAAGCTCATTCTTCGTCCGCCACCGGCGCGAATCCTCCCGCCAGATCCTGCGGCTTGATCTTCTCGGTGTTGAAGCGGGCGGCGCGATCGCGCATGGTCTGAAGCACCTTCTCGGCAGGAGGAAACTCGCCCTGGATCCATCGCAGCGGATTGATGCGTGCCACCACGAACGAGCGCAGATAAGGACTTTGCAATCCCCGCTCCTTCAGCTTCACCACTACCGCCGCTACCTGTTCTTCCAGTTCCAGCAGCAGTCCAGCCCGCTTTTCATGCGCCTTCATGGCTGCCCGGATCGCTTCGTCCGAGAACGTCTCCACCCGCCGCAGCACGGGATGGTACGCGCCTCCGCCGAACTTCGGCTTCTGTTCGTAGGCAATCCCCAAGGTGACGAGCGAAGCATCCTCGAGATAGAACGCGAAGCTCGCTTCCGGCTCGTTCGGCGATTCCTCCACCAGCCCCTTGGCAATGCGAATCACTTCGAGCGATCGTTCCTTCAGGTTGTGCGCCTTTTCGGTGTTGAGCGCCAGAATCTGTCGCGCCACCTCGCGCTCCGGAACAATCAGCGCCGTGATCGATCGCGCTCCCAGCCGCCGCATGGCTTCAAGGCGATGCAGGCCGTTGGGAGTCCAGAATCCGTCACCTGGCGCCGGAACCGCAATGACCGGATCGAGAAAACGCCCCGTCTTTTCGATCACCCCAGCCAGGCGCTTGTGATGAGCTTCGGAAAGATCGCGCTGAAACGGCGTGGGCTGGATGCGGTCGATGGGCAGCATGGCCAACACCAACGCATGACCGCCCAGCGGATCGCGATACGCTCCCACCACCACCCCGCCTTCCTGCTTCACCCGTTCGGCAACCGGCGCGAGATTTCCGCCGATCTCAACCTGTGTATCAGCCGGCGTCAGGCCCGCGGTTTGTGGCTTGCGTTTGCGAGGAACGCGGCGTTTCCGCGTCTTGCTGGTTGTCGCCTTGGCCATCTTTCTTGGTGGCGCTGCGCGACCGCTTGCGCGACTGGGCCGCCTTGCCCAGTACCACTGCCGCCGAGAGCGCCGAGCCCCACAACAAATATCGCATTTTTGACTTGGTGCGGAATGGGACCTTGTGAGGCGGGGGCTGCGGCGTCAACTCGTAGTGCGGCTTTTCCTCGGCGATGTCCGCCGCGCCGCCCAGCCGCATGTGTTCCCAATCGTAGATGAACTGCTTGCCGCAGTCCAGGCAGACCACGTAGGTCTCGCCGTGTTTATCGCCCGATTCGCCGCCCTTCTTGGAACGTGCCGGTGTGAGCGGAAAAGTAGTCCTGCGGTGCTGGCATCGAAACAGGAGATTCCAAATCGTGTCGATCACCGGATGGCCACTCCACTACTACTGTAGCCCAGCCTGCTACACTGGGCCAAAAGACAGGAATGTCCGTAAGTAGCCCCCGCAATCACTACGTCCTCATCGTCTTCGATAGCTGCCGCTACGATTCCTTCATCGCGGCCCGTCCCCACACCATGCGCAAACTGGGCAAGGTCGAGCGCCGCTGGTCGTACGCTTCCTGGACCGCGCCCTCGCATTTCAACCTGCTCATGGGCCTGATGCCGCATATCAGCCCGAAGCATGTCTACGCGTCGGAATACTACAAGAAGGATTTCTTCAAGTTCAACGAGCGCCTGGGTGCGGGCGGCATCGAGTTCCGCAGCTTTGTTCCGCGCCTCTCGCTGCCCGTGCTGCTGCGGAACCTCGGCTACTCAACCCACGCCATGGTCTCGCTGCCGGTGCTCAATCCCGCGACCGCTATCAACACGGGTTTCGACAGCTACCGCCTCATGCCCAGGCACAACGATATGCGCGCCATGGTGCGCGAGATGCAGTTCCCCGAGGACCACCCGTCGTTCTATTTGCTGAATGTCGGCGAAACCCACTATCCCTACGCGCTTCCTGATGAGCCCGAAGACGCCTGGCCGCGCATCAGCGGCGTGCACGGCGTGTTCAAGCATCTCGATGATGCCGTCGTCGGCGGCAAGCTGCGCACCAGCCGGGCCAAGATGTTCGACAAGCGCAAGCTCGCCATGCTGCGCCAGCGCCAGATCGACGCCGTGAAATATCTGGACGGCGTGGTGGAAGAGCTGTTCGACCGCGTTCCCAGCAATACCTACATCACCATCACGTCGGACCACGGCGAGCTGTTCGGCGAAGAGGGCTACTTCGGCCACGGGCCCATTCATCACGAAAAGGTTCTCGAAGTGCCGTTTCTCGAAGGCAAGCTCCGATGAAGCGGCGCGACCTGTTCGCAGCTCTGTGCGCGCTGGCCCTGGTGGTTCACGCGGCGCATCATCCGCATGGCGATTTCGAGCTCGCCTACATCGGCCCCGGCGCGGGCTTCGCTTTCCTCGGCTCGTTCCTGACGCTGCTGACATCGCTCGCGCTCAGCGTGCTTTCGCTCCTGCTCTGGCCCTTCCGCATGATCTGGCTGCTTCTGCGCAGCAAGCAAGGCTTTCGCAAAGCGCGCGTGAAGAAGCTCATCTTTCTCGGCCTGGATGGTTTCGACCCTGGTCTCGCCGAGCGCTTCATGGCCGAAGGCAAGCTGCCTCATCTCACTCGGCTCAAAGAGCAGGGCTCGTACACGAAGCTGCGCACCACGTTCCCCTCGCTTTCACCGGTCGCCTGGTCCACCTTCGCCACCGGCGTCAATCCCGCCAAGCACAACATCTTCGACTTCCTGAATCGCGATCTCAAGACCTACGTCCCGGAGCTGGCGTCCTCGAAAGTGAGGCCTCCGCAGCGTGTGTGGAAACTGGGCAGGCGGCGCATCCCGCTCTCTCGCCCCTCAGTCGAAATGCGCCGCAAGAGCGAGCCGTTCTGGACCATCCTCGGCCGACACTCCATAGGCTGCACCATCCTGCGCCTGCCCATCACTTTTCCGCCCGATCACTTCAACGGCCGCCTGCTCTCCGCCATGAGCACTCCCGACCTGCGCGGCACGCAGGGCAGCTTCTCGCACTTCTCCACGCACGTCGCATCCGGCCACGTCGAAGGCGGCAGCCGCTATCCCTTGCGCCGTGCCGGCGACGCACTGGAAGGCGATCTCGAAGGCCCGGAGAATGCCTTCATCGAGGGCGCCGGCCCCATGCGCATTCCCTTCCGCATTCATCACGCCGAAGATCCGGAACGCGCCAGCCTCGAAATCCAGGGCGAGTCCTATCCGCTTCGCCCCGGTGAATACACTCCCTGGGTGCGCCTGCGCTTTCACGGCGGCATCGGCGTTTCGGTCCACGGTATCGCGCGGTTTCTGCTCACCCAAACCACGCCCGAAGTCTCGCTCTACTCGACGCCCATTCAAATCGATCCCGAAAACCCGGCGCTGCCCATCAGCCATCCCGCGTACTACGCCATCTATCTCGCCAAGCTCCTCGGCGCCTACTCAACGCTCGGCATGGCCGAAGACACCTGGGCGCTCAACGAAGGCGCCATCGATGACGACGCCTTTCTCCAGCAGGCGGAGCTCATCAAGCGCGAGCGCGAGCAGATGTTCCTCAGCGCTCTCGAGCACACTCGCCGCGGTGTCGTCGCGTGCGTCTTCGATACCACCGATCGCGTGCAGCACATGTTCTTCCGTCATCTTGATGCCGGCGACACCCGCGTCATCGAAGCGCTCTACCGCGATATGGACCGCCTGGTCGGCGAAACGCTGAAGCACGTGGACGATTCGACCGCGCTGTTCGTTCTCTCCGACCACGGTTTCTGCTCCTTCAAGCGCGGCGTCAACCTGAATGCGTGGCTGCACCAGAACGGTTACCTGGCCTTGCGCAACGGCGCCGGCGAGAGCGGCGACTATTTCGAAGGCATCGACTGGAGCCGCACCCGCGCCTACACCTTCGGCCTGGGCGGTCTGTACCTGAACCTGAAGGGCCGCGAGGCGAGCGGCATCGTCAGCCCCCAAGACGCCGCGGCGCTGCGCCAGGAATTGATGGCGAAACTCACCCATCTGCCCGATCCCGAAACCGGCCAGATCGGCATTCGCAACGTCTACGCCTCCGGCGCGCTGTATCAAGGTCCGTACTTGCAGGCTGCGCCCGACCTCATCGTGGGCTACGCCGCCGGATATCGCACTTCGTGGGAAGCCGCGGTGGGCAAAGTCACGGAGCATGTCTTCAGCGACAACAAGAAAGCGTGGAGCGGCGACCATTGCGTTGACCCGCTGCTCGTTCCCGGCGTGCTCTTCTCCAATCGCAAGGTCCAGGCCGAAGATCCCGGCATCGAAGACATGGCGGCGACCGCGCTCGATCTGTTCGGCATCCAGCCGCCTGGATGGATGGAAGGGAAATCTGTCTTCCGCTTGGCATAATTCACCGCGCCTCGCCTGCCTCGTTCTGGGCACGCTCGGGCTGTGCGGCTGCGGGCTCTCGCGCTCGCAATCCACGACGCCACGCGTCATCGTCCTCGGTGTTGACGGCATGGACCCGCAATTCGTCCGCGAGCACTGGAGCGACTTGCCCAACCTCGATCGCCTCCGTCACGAAGGTGATTTCAAGCCGCTCGGAACGACCACCCCGCCGCAAAGTCCCGTGGCCTGGTCGACGTTCATCACCGGCATGGATCCCGAAGGCCACGGCCTCTACGACTTCGTACACCGCGATCCCGCGACCTACTTGCCGTACTCCTCCATGTCCAAGGCCGAGGACCCGAAGCACACGCTGTCGCTTGGTCCGTATCTGTTTCCGCTCTCCAAAGGCCAGATCGTCTCTTTTCGCCACGGCACGGCGTTCTGGCAGCTTCTCGCCGAGCACGGCATTCCCGTCACCGTGATCAAGATGCCCACCAACTACCCGCCGCTGCCAGTGGGCCAAGCCATTTCCGGCATGGGAACCACCGACCTCGTCGGCACCTTCGGCACGTTCTCGTTCTACACCGACGATCCCGAAGAGATCACGCGCAGTGTCTCGGGCGGGCGCATCGTCAAAGTGCCGCCGTTTGAGAATCACGTGGTCCTCGAAGTCGATGGCCCAGCGAACTCGCTGCGCAAAGACCACCGGACTTCCTCCGCCGAGCTGACCGTGGATGTCGATCCTCAAGCCCCGGCCGCGCGCCTTTCCATCGGCGATTCGATGGCGGTAGTGCACGAGGGCGACTGGTCGCCATGGCTGCGCGCCGAATTCCCGCTCATCCCGCACCTGGTGAACGCTACCGGCATGTTTCGCGTCTACGCCAAGCAGCTTCACCCGCGCTTCGAGCTTTACGTCTCACCGGTGAACATCGACCCCGATGAGCCGGAGCTGCCCATCTCCGCGCCCTCGGGTTACAGCCGTGAAATCGCGCGTGCCACCAGCCCGTTCTACACCCAGGGCATTGCCGAAGACACCTCCGCGCTGCGTCAGGGCGTGTTCACCCTGCCCGAGTTCCTCTCGCAGAGCCGGCTGGTCTTCAACGACGAGCGCAAGCTGCTGCGCTACGCGCTCAGCCGGTTCGATGACGGCCTGTTGTTCGTCTACTTCTCCAGCATCGATCAGAATTCGCACATGCTCTGGGGCAAGCACATGCCCGAGGTGCTCGAAACCTATCGCGCCGTCGATGCCGCTATCGGCGAAGTGCTCGATCACGCCGGCGGCGCCGACATCATCATCATGTCCGACCACGGCTTCACCACGTTCGACCGCGCCGTGAACCTGAACACCTGGCTCGCGAAGAACGGCTACATGACGCTCGAAGGCGGGCCCGGTGAAGACGAAGTGCCGTTTGCCCGCGTAGACTGGTCGCGCACCCAGGCCTATGCGCTCGGTTTAAACGGTCTTTATCTGAATCTCGCCG
>JASHOO010000172.1 GCA_030041035.1 Bryobacteraceae bacterium
GTAAGCGTCTCGTAAACCGCCGGCGGGGGCGGTACTGGAAGGGCGGTGTCGGCGGTTGCCTAAGCTTGGGCAGGGGAATTCGCCGGGTGCCAGTTGTGGGGAAGCAGCTCGCTCAGGCGGGTGATGGGGTGCGCCGGGATGCGCGAGAGCACGTCGCGGAACCAGGCAAACGGTTCGACGCCGCACCGGTTGCAGGAAGCGATGAAGGTTCGCAACACCGCCGCCGTCCTGCCGCCGCCGTCGCTGCCAAAGAATGTCCAGTTGCCCCTGCCTAACGCGATATCGCGGTTGGCCCGTTCCGTGGCGCCGTTGTCAATCTCCAGATCGCCGTCTTGGAGAAAGCGCGTTAGCGCCTCCCACTGATTCAGGGCATAACGGACCGCGGCGCCGGATGGACTTTTCGGCAGCACCTCCGGCTGCAACTCCAGCAGATACTGGTGGAGCCGACCGAGTAGCCGCGCCGACACCCGCTGGCGTAATGCCAACCTTTGCTCCCCCGACAGCGACAGTGCCTTGGCGCGCTCTTCCACCCTATACAGGCGTGCGATTAGGTGCAGCGCCGGTCCCATGTGGCCCTCGTCGGATTCCAACGCCTTGAACACATACCTCCGGGCGTGCATCCAACACCCCACCTCGGTCATCCCGCGTTCGGGCTTGAAAAATGCATCGTAGACGGAGTAGGCGTCCGCCTGCAGATACCCTTTGTATCCTTCCAGAAATTTCGCCGGACCGGCGCGTGATCGCGTGGGCGTGTAGTCATACACGATCACCGGATGGTGGCCATCTCCGACATACGGCCAGATCCGCCCAATCCTGGCGAAGGTAAGTTTTCGGTCCAGCACCTTCACGCTGGTATCGTCGGTGCCGATCACCTTGGAACTGAACAGCTCCTTCTTCATCCACTGGTACAAAGGATCGAGCAGTTCCGCGCACTGTGCCATCCAGCCACCCATGGTTTTGCGCGAGATGTCGATGCCATGCCGATCAAACATCTTCTCCTGCCGGTACAGGGGTTGGTGATCGGCCCATTTCGCTACGATCACCTGCGCCAATAAGCTCGCTCCTGCGGTACTCTTCTCGATCGGTTGCGGTGGCTTGGTGGCGGTCTTCACTGTGCAGTCGCAGGCGTACTTTAGACAAATGTCCTGAATCACCTTCATCGATGCGGGAATGTATTCGTAGCGTTCGCTGGTCTCTTCGGCAATCAGCCGCAGGTCCTTGCCGCAGCCAGCACAGTGCTTCTCCGCCTCGGCCAGGTCGTGAACGATTCTCTCCCGCTTCAGATGCCGCGCCAGGGGTTGGCGCCCGCTCCGTTTCTGACTTTGCGTTTCGTTCGGTTTCGCGCCGGCTCCCGCATCGCCATCGAGGTCATCGTCGTCCTCGCCGGCAGCGGATTCGTCTTCCGTACCCCGTGCCTTCCAAGCCGCCTCGAACAATGCCAGCTGCTCTTTCGACAACTGCTCACTCTTGCGGTTGCGCTGCGCCTCCAGCAGTTCGCGCAGCAGACTTTGATACTTGTTCTGCTCAGCCAGAGAACGATCCAGTTGTTCGGCTAGATCCACGACAATCTTCCGCAGCGTCTCTGCATCCCGCGGCAAACTGTTCGGATCGATGGGCACCGTGCATTTAGCTTACGCGGAAACTGATCCATTTCCAAGTAGAAACAACCTCAGACAGAAATGTTTTATATGCCCGTGCGGCGATAGCGTTTTCGCCGTTTCGCCGTGCTCAGATCGATGCCGCTCAGCAGCGCTCCTAATTCCTGCCCCGTTATCTCACGCCGACGTTCTGCACCACCGTCGTCAAACGGAACCGCGTACGTCCCCTCCTCCAATCGCTTGCTCCAGATGGCGAAGCCGTCGCGATCCCAGTACAGAATTTTCACCCGGTCCTTGCGCCGGCTCGCAAATACAAACAGGTGTCCAGCGAAGGCGTCCAACTCCAGGTGCTCGCGGACCAGCACTTGCAGACTATCGAAGCTCTGGCGCATGTCGCACGGTGTGAGGCAGAGATACACCCGCACGCTGGCTGGCAGGTGGATCATCCCCGCAGCGCGTCCAGCACGGTTCGCAAAGTCGCGATGTCTACCCCGGAGCCGATGCGCAGACGCTCGCCGGTAGCCAACACCAGTTCCACTGTTGGCTCCGCCGTGCGCTCCTGCCGACGCGCTCTCCTCTCCACCAGGGCGAACCGCACCGGCCCGCTCGCCTGGACCCGCTTACGCCAAGCGTAGAAGGAGTACTCCGTCAGACCTTGTTCCCTGCAGAACTGCTTCACGGACATTCCGCTGCGTGTCTGTGCAGCGATTCGTTCGGCCCACTCGTCTGCCTTGGGGTTCACCGGCTTCACATCCATTACGCTGTCGCTCATGACACGACAATGCAGCGCCGACCGGTACGTCAGGAAGAGCGGTTTACGAGACGCTTAGTGCGCCAGCCAAAGCTGGCAGGAAATAGTCGATGAAAGTTCGATACGGAGAAGAAGTGGCGAATCACTCCGGCCCCAAGTCATGCGGAGGCGCTCGTGAGGGCGCCGCCGAAGCGTTGGCAGGGGAAACCGACAGGCCAGGTATTGAGCCGCGAAATCCTGAATCTGGGATGCCGACGTTGTTAAGCGAAGCGGAAGGCAATACGGAGCAGGGCGTTAATCGCAAGCCCTGTGACGATCCCGCGCGGTCGAAGACCCTGGGCACGTCGGGAAGTTTCCTGCACAGAAGCTGGGAGATCTCATCCGCGCCCGCGGCTATGGCGGGCGGGGCGGGGAAGGTAAATAACCGTAATCCCGCCGTCAACGCGGATGAGAAGTCGGATATGCCCATAGTACCGACGAAACCGCCGAACAAAGGGACCGAACCTGCGGAGGCGGCGGAGGGAAGGGGCGTAGCCAAAGGAAACACCGAAAAGGCCACCGCACCCCGGACTCAGAGCCGGACTAGTTGTGCGTCGAAGGGCCTTGAAGGTGTACGCGAAGCGGCCCGCCGGGATCGGCGGCTGCGGTTCACGGCGCTCCTGCACCACATCACGACGGAGCTGCTGGCGGCGAGCTTTTACGCTCTCAAGCGGCAAGCTGCGGCAGGGGTGGACGGAGTGTCGTGGAAAGAATACGAGAAGGTTCTCCAGGACCGGCTTCCGGGCTTGCACCGGAAGATTCATACGGGAGCCTATCGGGCGCTGCCATCGCGGCGGGTTTACATTCCCAAAGCGGATGGACGGCAGCGGCCGCTGGGTATTGCCTCAGTCGAGGACAAGATCGTGCAGCAGGCCGTTGCTACGGTGCTGAGTGCGATCTATGAAGAGGACTTTCTCGGATTCTCGTACGGATTCCGACAGGGACATGGCCAGCACGATGCGCTGGACGCGTTGACGTCGGCAATCCGCAGCCAGAAGGTGAACTGGGTTCTAGACGCGGACATCCGCTCGTTCTTCGACCAGATCGATCACGAGTGGATGATGCGATTTCTGGAACATCGGATCGCCGACAAGCGAATCCTGCGGTTGATTCGCCTCTGGCTAGAAGCGGGTGTGATCGAAGACGGAGTCAGGAAACCCTCGGAGAAGGGAACGCCGCAAGGCGCGGTCATTTCGCCGCTGCTGGCGAATGTTTACCTGCACTACGCCTACGATCAGTGGGTGCATGCCTGGAGGCGGAAAGGGGATCGAGGCTGTGTGATCGTAGTTCGTTACGCCGACGACAGCGTGGTGGGATTCGAGAAGAAGACGACAGCGCAGCAGTTTCTGGAGGAACTCCGGGAACGGCTGGGCAAATTCGGACTCTCCCTACATCCGGATAAAACGCGTCTGATCAATTTCGGTCGGTTTGCGGCCGAGGACAGACATGCCCGTGGTGAAGGCAAGCCGGAAACGTTCGACTTTCTTGGGTTCACGCACTGCTGTGGCCGGGATCGGAAGGGCAAATTCCAAGTAGTTCGCCTGACGGTCAAGACGCGAATGCGAAAGACGCTGACCGCGATCCGCGAGACGCTCTACCGACGGCGGCACGAACCTGTGCCGGTGATCGGAGCCTGGCTGCATCGTGTGATGGAGGGTTACTTGCGCTATCATGCGATCCCCACGAACCTGTTCCGGCTGGGCGGTTTCCGAAGCGAGGTGTGCCGCGCATGGCTGCATGCTCTCCGCCGAAGGAGCCAACGTACCCGGCTCAACTGGGAACGTTACCAGCGGCTGGTCCACCGCTACATACCGAACTGTCGAGTGCTACATCCTTATCCGGATAAGCGCTTCTTCGCGTCACATCCAACCTTAGGCAAGAGCCGTATGCGGTAGCACTGCATGTACGGATCCGTGCGGGGGGCGGTCAGCAATGGCCGTCCCTACCGCGACC
>JASHOO010000173.1 GCA_030041035.1 Bryobacteraceae bacterium
CGCTGTCGGTGTCATCGTGCGCCAGCTCATATGTCAGGGTATAGCTGTCACCCACAACCGTCGCCAGCACTTGGGAAAGTTCGTCGTCGAAGTCCCCAACCGCGCCGAAGTTGGCGGAATTGGGCGGCGAAAACGCGCCAAAACCCGGTCCACTACCGACGAAAAAGTCGCTACCGCTGGAGGCATGGGTTAAGGTCCAGTCCACAGGAGCCGTGCCGTCCGGCGGGCTATTGGCGTCGAAATCACCGTTGACCACGATGTCACTCGCCTGAACCGAGAGCGCGAACGGGGCCAGGCTCAAACACAAAATCATCGGCCGCTGCAATTAACTTGCCAGTACCTCGCGCGCCACGCAACTGGCTGAATCATTAGCATTTGTAAATTCGAGCACTTTTGGGAATCGAGAAACTCTTTTGGACTTTTTCCGTTGAAATCAGAATCTTAGACCGGGGTTAGCGCAATCCGACGTCGATGGGTTGCGCCGTCACCACGTCCGTCAGCACCTCGGCATCCGGATGACCTTGCACCAGGGTTACCGGGTAGTCGGTGGAGACCTCGCCGGCTACGGCAATCCGGAATACCGCACGGTGCCTCTCTCCGGCGGCACAATAGAGCCGGATCCGGCGCGAAGCCAGAATGTCCCGCATGCCGATCGTGACCGCCATGGGAGGAATCGCTGCTGAGCTTCCGCCGGACGAGTGAATGCTTTGCACCACGATCGAGTCATCGCCCAAGACGATCACCCGCGTCAGCGAATTACGCAGCTCTTCGACCGAGACCCGCCGCCAGCGCGAGATGGGGGGTTCATTGAATGCCACATGGCCGTGGTAGCCCACCCCTCCATAGCAGCAGTCAATACCGCCGACATCGCGGATCTTTTCACTCAGCTCATCAATGTGAAACGGGTGCGGAAAAAAACAGTGATCTTCCGGGATGCGGATGCTCTCATCCAGCTCTGCAAATACGTTGCGGCGCATGAAACCTTCGAAGCTCAGTGGATGCGTCATCGGAACAGCGCGTCCCTGCCAGTCCAGAAATTCATCCATGTTGAAGGTGTATACGTCGCGCCAGCTAATGCGCTCCCGGTTGCAGATCTCGACCAGCATGCGGTATTGGGCAACAGGTCCCACAGGCAGAATGAGGCGAGCCGGTTCACGGTGCTCGTTCCGGGTCCGGATCTCATCTGCTATTGACCGGGCGAAGTGCGTGAGCAGCGAAGGGATATCCGGCAGCAACTGAAAACGGATTCGTGCGTGACGCCGCAGCGCGTCAATATCGAGTTTCATTAACACGTCGTTGGGGATCATCGCGCTTTCGCCATCCACGGGTAGTCAACTCCCTCGAGACACCGACCCGTCAGCAGAGTCAACACGATAGACTATACAGCGCCTAATGCCCGGATCCGCAACAGGTTCAGACGATCCCTCTGGCAGTCGCCTGCGGTGGACCATCCTGGGCCTGTTATTCGCCATCACAGTCATCAACTTCATCGACCGGCAAACGCTTTCCATCCTTGCCCCCAAGCTGAAGGAGACTTTCCACTTTAGCAGCACCGAATACGGCGGCATCGTCGCCAGTTTCCAGTTCGGCATGATGGCCGCGGAATTCCCCATGGGCGTGCTGATGGACCGTCTGGGAACGCGCTTCGGCTTTTCCTTCGCGGTGCTGTGGTGGTCCTTGGCCACCGGGTTACACGCGCTGGCCGGATCGGTCCGGTCGTTCGGGATTCTGCGCTTCTGGATGGGTACGGGTGAATGCGGCAATTTTTCCGGTGGTATGAAAGTAGTTGCGCGCTGGTTTCTCCCCAGGGAGAGGACCCTCGCCATCGGCATTTTCAACGGCGGCACCATGATCGGGTCCATCCTCGCGCCGCCGCTGATAGTTGCCCTCAACCAGTGGTTTGGATGGCGGATCGCGTTCCTGGCGCCGGCTTTGTTGGGGGCAATCTGGGTATTCTTCTGGCGCCGCGTTTACCGCGGCTCCGCAGCAGATGAGCGCGTAGACCAGGATGGCGGCGAGGCATACTCCTTCACCAGTCTTAAATTGCTGCACTACCGCCAGACCTGGGGTTTGATGCTTTGCCGCTTTCTGGCAGGGCCAGTCTTGCAGTTCTATTGGTATTGGATGCCCGATTATCTCTATAACGTACGCGGCATGAGTCTGGTGGCGATCGGCGCGTTCAGTTGGCTGCCTTTCCTGTTGGGTGACATCGGCAGCATCACCGGGGGCTGGGCGGCAGGCTGGCTGCTGTCGCGTGGCCTCACGCTATGGAACGCCCGCCGGTTGACCATGCTCTTTGGATCACTTTGCTGCTTATCCAGCCTGTCTGTAGTCGCCGCTCCGAGCGCCGCGTGGGCCATTGCGATCATTGGCCTGGTTCTGTTCGGCCAGACTTTCTATTCCGCTAACTTCTTCGGCTCCATCAGTGATCTGTTCCCCGCCTCAGCCGCAGGCCGCGTGACGGGACTCACGGGTGTCACCGGTGGTCTGGGCGGCATCGCCTTTCCACTGGTGACCGGTTACCTGGTGGATCACTACTCTTACGCTCCTGCTTTCGGCATCGCCGCATTGCTCCCGCTCGCCGGAATGTGTGCGCTATTCTGTCTGGCGCCCGGGATGAAGCCCGCTCCCATCCACTAACGCCCGCCAAAACTGATACGAACCGCCGGCAATGCCCGCGGCTGGAAGAATTGTGGCAGCATGAGAGATCGTTGAGATGCGGCCATGAGCGACAAGATTGGTTTGCTGGTCGAAGCGGATCCGGGGCCGGGCATTTTGTACCAGTTGACGGGAGTCATTGCCAGGCACGGAGCCAACATCACGTCTGTCGACATCGTTGAGGAGCGGCAGACCTATCTCGAAATCGAGGTGACGGATGAGGCGCAACTGGTCATCGACGATTTGTTGAAGCTCTCCGTCGTTCACGGCGTTACCCAGGTCAAGACCTTCCAGACTGTTTTTGGGAAGCGAATCATTATCATCGGCGGCGGTGCGCAAGTCGGACAAGTCGCCATCGGCGCCATTTCTGAGGCCGATCGGCACAATATCCGCGGCGAGCATATCTCGGTCGACACCATCCCCCTGGTAGGTGAGCAGCCGTTGGCCGATGCCGTGCGTGCCTGCGCACGCCTTCCGCGGATGAAGGCGTTAGTGTTGGCAGGCTCGCTCATGGGGGGTGACATCGAGCGCGCTGTTCGCGAGGTCCGGGCACAAGGATTACTGGTGGTGAGTCTGAATATGGCAGGCAGCGTGCCCGCCGCGGCGGACCTGGTGGTTTCCGATCCCATACAAGCCGGCGTGATGACGGTGATGGCCGTGGCGGAAACCGCCAAATTCAATTTAGCCCGCTTGAAACACCGGGTTTTCTAGGCGGTCCTTTCCGCGGCGATCGACGTCTGGTGCGGCGCGGAAGGTGCTCGTCTGGTCACGCCGAGCGAATGAACGCACATTTCCAGCGCCGGTCGATCCCGTCCCGGCAATCGATATGCCTCACGCCGGTCGGAAAGAACTCAATTTCCTCTTGACTCCAACGGGTTATCCCGCTAGCATTGCTAGAAATATCTTGGGAGTAGGCTTGGAGATGCCGGCATTAATTAGAGGCTCGCTGCTGTCGTTCCTTATGATGGTCAGCCCCATTCTCACATTCGCAAGGGGCGAAAACATCAAACAACACAAAAGCAACGCACACGTGAGTCATAAGGCAACCGCCAAAAATCGAAACGTCGGTGCGCGGTCGGGCGGCGCAGTGTATACGAGAACGGGCCTCCACAAGGACAAACGTAGCGGAGCCGCTGCTTCGCGGGTCTCCTGGGTGGGCAAGTAAACACCGCAAGCCGCAAAAGTCGACTGAATGGGGCTTGTTCCGGACGCCTAAAGTTCCAACCGGCCCATGTATTCCATCTCACTCAGTTCGAAGCTTTGCGTGACCACAATACGCCCGATGCGTGCTTCGAATTGGATTCGCTGGTCTGCGATCGTGATTTCCGCCGATAACGGAAACAGGTAAACGACCACCAGACCGTCTTCGCGCTGGAACACCTCAACCCGCAGCGGCCTTACATCCTTCTTCCCGTCGCGTTTCAGAGCGGCCTGGCCTTTCAGGGGTTCCCCAAGCTTTTCGGGACTGCCTTTGAAATCGGAGCCGGGAACGCCATAAACTGCGATACGATACCCATCACCCTCCAATACAGGCGGCTCAATTTCGTGCGCTTTCATCTCCGCGACCCGTACCGGGAGAGCACTTTCCCAACGCAGTCTTAAGGTGATCGGCTGGGGACGCGAGCGCGAGCTCTGGTCGTCGCCTCCGGGGCCTGAGAAAATGTTAGGCGAGACCTTTGGCCCGCTGCCCTTCGCATCAACACCTTCGTCGCCGACTCCGCGGGGTTGTCCCATCTGTCCGCCCTCGCGAAGCTGGTCCTCCGTTAACCGGCGCGTAATTACGGCTGTAACCACCTTTGCCCACGGTGACCGTTCGAGTACCCGCTTGGCGTCCTGTTCAGTCCACTGAGCCGCTTCCTTGGTCTTCCAAACAGGTTCCTCTGCGACGAGGGAAATCCCGACCAACAGCAGAACCACTGATTGCACCGGAAATACCCGCATCTGTTACTCCAAAGCCGCGAGCGCGAGCTAGAACTTCACCATCACGCCGAGCGAAAGCTTGGCCTCGCTGCGGCGCAGGTCCGGGAACCACACGCTGCTGAGTCCTCCACCACAGACCGATTCCGCGGTGGTTAAGTCCGCGGTTCCCGCACTGGCGCCCGACATGCATGTGTAGTATTGCGGTTCGCCGTTATTCCCGCCGGGGGGCGTGACCCCCCCGCGTCCGGCAAAATAGGGAACATCCGAGTGGCGGTACCCGGCCTCGATCCACCAGGTAATGTATTCCCTCGGCATGTACTGAAGAGTCACCGTACTGTCCCACATATGGGCCGGCTGGCCGGGGTTTTCTGTGAAGTACGGCGACCCGGAAACAGCGTCGGCTCCGTCAATCGGGGGCAACAAAGTCAGATAGCGGCCCCAGTTGTTCATCTGCCCCCCGCCTATCGTAAGGCCGAACAGATTCTTGTGGAACCACATGCGATCGTAGAGCATCCAGCCGAGAAACGACGATTTATTGTGGCTTGGGGCTCCGGTGCACTGAATACCGCCGCCATATTGGCATCCCGCGTCCCCCGTTAAAGAAAATGCCATCTTCGAAAGCCCGGTGTTCTCCGGGTCGTTGTAGTAACGAACCTCGATACTGTCGTCGGTGTGAATGCGTTCGGTATGGGGCAGGCCGAGATTATCCTGCCCGAAACCGTACTGGTTGGCGACGAGCTTGAACCATTCTTGCGGCATCCAGAGAAGCTGCCCTCCCAGACCTGGATGACCATTGTATTTCGCGTAGGATTGCCAGCCATTGATAAACCACGGCTCAATCTTCAATTTGTTTGTCGGAAACCACTGCACCCGGACACCATTAAAGAACCATGGCGTGTTTGAGGACACATAGGACGGCTGGTAAGCCCAGTTGTCAAAGTTGTAATAGCTGAATAGACCAATGTAAGAGACGAAAATCCCGGCATCGACGTTAAGTCCGTGATTGACATTGAAATGGTATCCGCCATAAGCTTCCGAAACATATCTATAGGCATCTCGCAGGTCCCATTGGCCGACGCCGGCACTGGCATCATTTCTCGGCGTCGTCGTTGCGAACAGGCCCTCCATAAATAGGATGCGGCCCCGTACATTGTCCCAGTGGAAGTCCCCGCCTACACTGGCCTGCTCAATTTGCACCTCGCCGGAACGGAAAGATTCCGTCGAACCGACAATGGTGTGATCGATCGGCTGGTTGAAATCTTCCATGTAGTTGGTGTCAAATCTCACTTCCGGCGTGAAGAATTTCGTGTCCAGCACCGTATCCTTATTTCGCGGGGCGCCATTCAGCCAGGTAAAGTCGCCGAATGCGAATGGTGTGAAGTTGTCAACCCCGGGCGTGGACTCAGGGGCTTCCAGTGCCTCGGGAGCAGCCTGGTTGGCCGGCGTCGCAGGCGTCGGCGCTCCGGGCGCCTGGCCGGACTGTGACGCCGGACTTCCTGATTGAGCCGGCATCGGCGGCAGCGTAGAAGCCGTGAGTATCTTATCCGCTCTGTTCAGCGTGTCCGGCTCAATTGGAATCGCGGCCGGGTCGCTTGTAGCCGTCGCCAGCAGAGTACGCCGCGGTTGCTCGATTGCTCCTGCCGGCTGAGCAGCAGCCGTTGCCGGGAGTGCTTGCTTTCTCAGTTGCTCTTCCAATTCCTCGATGCGTTTCTTCATTGCCTCGAGTTCCTGTAACAGTGCGAGGGTTGAGGCGTCCGTAACGGTATTTTCCGAGACGCCCGCGCGCGTGGCCCTGAGTGTGAGTGTTACGTGATAGGTCCCCAACGAGCCTACTTCGACTTTCGCCGAGGATCGTGTGTAACCTTCCTTCGTAGCCGCCAGCTCATAACGGCCCGGCCTTAGATTTTCCATCGCAAATGAGCCGTCGGCGGCGCTCGCGGCCGCGCTTTCCACACCAGTGTCCAGGTTGCGCACTGTGATCTGCGCTTCGGCCACAGCCTTTCCAGTGGCTGAATCAGAAATGATGCCTTTGAGCGCCGGCGACGACGTCTGCCCATAAGCAACCAGGGCCAGTGAAAATGCCACCAAGACAGGACAATGGCTAGACGGCTGAAAGTTACGATTCATAAAGGTTCCCTTCCGAAGCCAGGCCGAGCAGCTTGCGCGTGCTTCGTCGATCATTCCTTGCTGATGTAACGCTCAACGTCGTGAGCATGTGAGCTTGACAAAGAGAGAGTGCTCTTTTTTGCCACGCTCATTCAAGTCTGGACCCCGGGAGTTTAAAAATTCATAAAGATTTCCTTAAGGTTTGATTGCACTTTTACCCTCGTTTTAGTGACGAATCGGAATGCGCGTGTATAGGCCCCAGCGTCAGGCGGTAGGATGACGGCAGTGCGGCGAAATCAAAGCATCGAGAATTCGTGCGAGAATCGTTTTCCATGACGAAAACCGTTCTGTCGCTCATGATGTTTGGGAGTTTTACGTCACTCCTCTGGGGGCAGGCCGAGGCGGAGTACCTGCAGCCCATCCTGAACCAGGAAATCCTGCCTTCCCAAGTCGCGGTATTTCAGCTCAAGCAATATATCCTCAACCGCGTGGCCAAGCCGCCCGCTCCTGCCGGCGCAGAGGAGTGGACCGCGGAGGCGGCGCGGCTGCGCAAGCGCCTTCTCAACGATGTCGTATTCCATGGCTGGCCGCGGGACTGGGTGGAGGCGCCCCCCAGATTCGAGGAGGTGGGAGTGATCCCCGGTAATGGGTACCGCATTCGTAAGTTGCGATATGAAATCGTGCCCGGATTTCAGGCTGTGGCGCTCCTTTATGAGCCGGAAAACCTGCGCGGCAAGGTGCCTGGAATTCTGAACGTCAACGGGCATGTGGGACCGCCCGGAAAGTCGGTCGAATACAAGCAGAAGCGTTGCATCACTTTTGCCCGTCACGGAATTCTCGCCCTCAACCTGGAGTGGTTTTTCTTCGGCGAATTGGCGCAGCCCGGAAACGAGCACTGGTTCGGTCATGACCTCGATCTGGTGGGCGCGAACGGCGTCGGCTTGTTCTACCTGGCTATGCGCAAGGGGTTGGATTACCTGTACGACCACCCCAACATCGACCGTGACCGGCTGGGCGTCACCGGTCTTTCCGGCGGTGGATGGCAAACCATCGTTTTGAGTTCCCTCGATGAACGCGTAAAAGTCTCGGTCCCGGTGGCCGGCTATTCGTCAATCGTCAGCCGCGTGGAAGCCAAAGACTACGGCGACCTCGGGGACTTTGAACAATCCGCGACCGACATGTTCGACGGCGTCGATTTCACACACTTGACCGCGCTGATGGCGCCACGTCCGACACTGCTGATCTATAACGCCGAGGACGACTGTTGCTTTCGCGCCGCCATGACCAAACCGTTTGTGTTTGACGCCATCCGGCCCATATTCGCGCTTTACGGGAATGAGGACGCCCTTGGCTGGCACGAGAACCGCGATCCTGGAACCCACAATTATCAGCTGGATAATCGCACCGCGGCTTATCATTTCTTTAGCCGCCAGTTTAATCTGCCTTCGTTTGATGAAGACGCCGACGTTGCGCCGGAAATCAAAAGCGCCGGCGAATTACAAGTCGGTCTCCCCGAAAATAATCTGACCATTCTCGAACTCGCCCGGAAACTCGGGGCTTCCATCGATCATCCTCCCTTAGCTGCCGATCCGGCTGGGCGCGGCGTCGAAAGAACGCGTCTGGAACATGTCATCCGCCTTCACCCTGCTGGTATCGATCGCGTCTGGACTATCGCCAATACCAAGCATCTCGGAGTCGAATCCAAATCACACCTGTTTAGTATGGCCGGCGGATTGAGCGCAACCGCGGTATGGCTGAAAGCGATTTCCTTGCCCGATACCATCCCGGTGACCATCATTCTCGATGACCGGGGCAAAGCCGCTACGGCCGCGCGCATCGCCGACCGCCTCAATCGCGGAGACCAGGTGCTGGCTCTCGATCTGGCGTTTCTGGGCGAGGATTGGAAAGGCGAAACCGTTTCTGAATTATTGCAGCTGGTCTCCGCCACCGGCAGCCGCCCCATCGGCGTGGAAACCGCCGAGCTGCTCGATGTCGTCCGATGGACGGCGCAAAGAGCCCACACTGCCAAGGTGCGCGTAGAGACCTCCGGCGTGCGCACCCAGCTCGTGGCGTTGCTGGCGTCGGCAACTCATCCCGAACTTTTCTCCGAAGTGGAGATTCGCGGCGGCATGCGAAGCCTCGCTGACGTGTTGAACAAACCTGTTCAGTACTCGGCCGCTCCCGATCTGTTCTGTCTGGATCTGTTGCGCGAAACCGACGTGGACCGGCTGGAAGCACTCAGCGCCCCGGTCCGGGTGGTCAATCAAGAGGTGGCCCGGTAGAGCGGGTTGGACACGGGCACTGCATCCTATGGAACCTCAGCTACGCCGGGCACTCGGCACTTTAAACGCCACTTCGATCAACATGTCCAACATGATCGGGATCGGCCCGTTCATAACCGTGCCGCCCATCCTGGCCACGCTCGGAGGCCCGCAGTCCTTCCTCAGTTGGTTCGTGGGAGCTGCGCTCGCGATATGCGATGGCTTGGTGGTGGCGGAACTGGGCGCCGCCCTTCCCGGTTCCGGCGGCTCCTATATCTTTCTCAGAGAGAGTTTCGGAAGCGAGCGCTGGGGAAGACTGATGGCGTGGCTCTTCATTTGGCAATTCCTTTTCAGCGGTCCGCTGGAAATCGCTTCCGCCGGAATCGGCATGGTGCAGTACTTGAGCTTCCTCTGGACCGATCTGCTCAAACATCCCTGGGGTATTAAGTTTCTTGCGGCCGGCATCTGCGGGGTCATTTTGCTGTCACTGTATCGCAAGATCCACGACGTAGCCCGGCTCATGATGGTGCTGTGGATCACGACGCTCGTGACTACGGGCTGGGTCATCGTCACCGGATTGGCCAAGATGAATCTCAGCCTCGCCTTCGATTTCCCGCCGCATGCGTTTCGTTTTGACTGGGCGTTTCTGGTCGGCTTGGGCAATGGGACGGTTTTGGTGATTTACAACTACCTCGGCTACAACCAGGTCTGCTACCTGGGTGGCGAAGTCAAGCGGCCCGAGCGGACCATCCCCTACGCTGTGATCCTCTCCATTCTGGCTGTGAGTGTGATCGACTTTCTCCTGTCCTTCAGTTTTGTCTCCGTCGTTCCCTGGCGGGAAATCGTGACGGAAGGCTCGCCCGCGTACAACGCGGTCGCTTCAGTCTTCATGGGCCGGATCTACGGTCACTGGGCTGCCGTCGCCATCAGTATCATGGTTCTTTTTACGACCTTTGCGTGCGTCTTTGCCCTGATGCTGGGCTATTCGCGCATACCGTACGCGGCGGCTCAAGATGGCATTTTTTTTCGCTGGTTCGGCGTTCTCCATCCAAAAGCGGAATTTCCCCATCGTTCGCTCATCCTCATCGGCGGGTTGTGCATGATTGCCAGCTTCTTTGGGCTGACTGAGATCATCACCGCCCTGATTCTCGCCCGGCTTCTGGTGCAGTTCGTAGGACAGATCATCGGCCTGTTCATTCTCCGCAGGTATCGCCGGGAGATTCCACGGCCGTTCAAAATGTGGCTGTACCCGGCACCCGCCCTGCTGGCGCTGGCCGGCTGGCTCTACGTGTTTCTGAGCCCGGCGGCCCAGCCGGGAGGCTGGAAGTTTATCCTCTATGCTGTCGGAACTGTCGCGGCGGGAGTACTGGCTTATTACTTCACCGCCTGGAAGAGGCGTTTCTGGCCTTTCGCCGATGCAACCGAAACAGGGACACAAGGGATCTAACGGCCTTTTAGCTCAAGCCGGGGCCTTCGGAGCCGCCATCTCCAGGGCCGGCGTGGCCGGCTCACGGCTGGCCGTCCGCATCTCCCGGAACAGGTGGAACGTCGACCGCATCACCAGTTGTGGCGACAGCAGATAGGATCTGGGAAGTTGGGCGCCGTGGAGAATGTGATCTACCGCCAGGCGTAGGGCCAGTTCCCCCTGCACATATGGCCGGCTGTACACACACGCCGATATGGTTCCTTTTTCAAAATATGGCCGCATTTCGCCAAACAGATCCGTGGTGACCAGCTTCACCCGGCCGGCCAAGCCCATCGCCCCGATGGCACGGCACACCGGAAGGCAGTTGGCGGTATTCACGTAGACTCCCCTCAGGGCCTTGTGCCGTTCGAGCAAACTAAAGCACTTCTGAAAGGCCTCGTCCTCGTCATCGTGCGCCTCGATCACCTCAGCCACCACGCCGCCCTCGCAGAAGCGCGGATATGCTTCACGAAAACTCACGGTCTTTCGGCGATGGTCTTCTATCTGCAACATACCTGTGAAGATAGCCACTTGAGAGCCGCCTGGAACCATGTCGCTCAACAATTCTGCGGCTACACGGCCGCTGACGTCGGGATCGACGCACACGGCCGAGGACCGCCGGCTGGCCGGGGCGTCGGTGTCCACGCAAATCACACGGATTCCGCGGCCTTCCGCCTCATCGATGACCGGGCTCAGTTCCCGGGGACCGCCCGGGGTCAGGACCAACGCGCTGGGTTCCGCGGAAATCAATTCTTGAACTTGTTCTACCTCACCTTCACCCAAGCGCTCTGTGCGGCGCCAGATCGCCTCAACCCCTGACAGTTCCGCGCGCTGGGCTTCCGCCGCGATGCCCTGGTAGAGCTGATCAAAATAGTAGTGGATCTCCCTTGGAATGCAGATCCCGATCCGCACCGGTGTCCGCCGCACCGATAGAGCCCGGGCCGCCATATTGGGCCGGTAACCCACACTACGGGCTATCTCCAGAATGCGCAGGCGTGTGCTTTCGCGGATGCCCTTCCGCCCATGCAGCGCACGATCGACCGTCCCAATGGTGACATTCGCCAGTCTCGCAATCTCCGGGATGCCGACCCTCTTCATAGGCCTCAGCGCCACCGCCGATTATAGCGAAAGCCGTGCGCGCTTTCGTGTTTTCAAAGCACGATTCGGACGCCGACGGCATAGGTACAACAGTAGTACAAAAGGGGCACT
>JASHOO010000174.1 GCA_030041035.1 Bryobacteraceae bacterium
TAACGGTAAAACGGGTGGCGGCTTGGTGACGGAAAGCAAGACTGCTAGTCTAGTAGTTAACGCTTCCGGAGCGCATTCAAGTGCAGCCCAGTCCGCTTTCTGCTGAGTCCGTTCGGACGCAGCTCAGGAAAATCCTATCCAGTCGCGCTTTTGTGCGTTCCGAGCGTCTGGCGCGCTTTCTCGCCTTCACTGTGGAGCAATCATTGGCCGGGCGACGCGACGATCTTAAGGAGTTCGTGATCGGCGTCGAAGTATTTGATAAGAACGAAAAGTACGACCCGCGCATGGATCCCATCGTGCGGGTGGAGGCACGGCGGCTGCGCGAGAAGCTACGCAAGTATTATGAAACCGAGGGCCAGGACGACTCTATCCGCATCGAATTCCCCACGGGCGGCTATGCGCCGCTGGTGCAGAACAAGGAAGCGGCAACAGCGTCGGCGCCCCGGAAGCAGACCGCCGAGAGCGCCATTGTGGTGCTGCCTTTCGCCAACCTCAGCTCCGATCAGGAGAACGAATACTTCAGCGACGGCCTCACCGAAGAGCTGATCAACGCCCTCACTAAGGTGGAGGGCCTGCGCGTGGTGGCCTGGCAATCATCCTCTCAGCTCAAGGACAAGGTGCGCGACCTCCGGCGGATCGCCGAGGAGCTACGTGTTCGCACGGTGCTCGAAGGCAGCGTGCGGCGCACCGCCGAGCGGCTGCGCATCACCGCGCAGCTTGTGGATGCCACGACCGGGCACTACTTGTGGTCGGAGACCTACGAGCGGCCGCTGCGCGACATCTTCGCTATTGAGGACGAGATCTCCTCTTCCATCGTGGGAGCGCTGCGCATTAAATTGACCGGGCCGGCGGGGCGCCCGCTGGTCACGCGCTACACGGAAAATCTCCAAGCCTACCACCTGTATCTCAAGGGCCGTTTCTACTGGAACAAACGCCGCGAGGAGGATATCTACAAGGCCCTCGGATTCTTCGAGCAGGCAATCGAAGTCGACCGGAACTACGCTCCCGCGTACGCCGGCATGGCCGACGCCCACATCATGCTGGGCAAGCACGGGTCTGCGCCCGCGCAGGGGATCATGGAGAAGGGCCGAACCGCGGCGTGCCGGGCGCTCGAAATCGACCCGCGGCTCGCTGAGGCGCATGTCTCGCTTGGCACCGTTTGCGGCCTGTACGAATGGAACTGGCGCGAAGCCGAGCAGCACTACCGCCGCGCCATCGAGCTGAATCCCAGTTACCCCACGGCGCACTACTGGTACGGCTACGACTACCTGACTCCCATGGCCCGGATTCCCGAGGCCCTTGCTGAGATCCAGCGCGCGCACCATCTCGATCCGCTCTCGCTCATCATCACCACCTCGGTGGGCACGCTCTACGATATCGCCCGCCAATTCGAAAGGGCCCGGGAGTATTACGACGAGGTGCTCGACATGGACCCGCGCTTTGTGCGGGCGCACCTGAGTGCGGGCCGTTCCTTTCTCCACCAGAACCTGTATGCCGACGCGATCGCCATGTTTGAAAAGGCGCGCGAGCTGATGCCCAGTTCACCTGTGCCGCTTGCTCTGCTGGCGCACGCCTACAATGTCTCGGGCGAGCGGGCTGAGGCGGATCGCCTGCGCGAGGCGCTGGCGCGGTGTGCCCGCACCTGCTATGTGCCCTCCTACCTTCTGGCGCGCGCGCATCTCTCGTTCGATCCCGACCAGGTTTTCGCGTTCCTGGAGAAAGCCCTGGACGAGCGCGACCCGCGTATGCCGCACATCGGCGTCTTTCCGATCTGGGATTCTGTGCGGGATGACCCGCGTTTCAGCGCGCTGCTGGAGCGGATGGGTCTGCCGCTGCCCGCAAACTGTGACCAGCCCGTGAACGCCCAAGACAAAATCGGCGGCTTTCGCCGAACCGAATCGCCCCTTGCCAACCCGAGTGGTGAATGATAAAGGACGTTGTCACAGCAGCAACAGGGTCCTGTCACCAGTTCCGGTTCTGGGTTTTTCATTGTCAGCGGAAATCGAAGCCAGCTTGATCAAATCACCGGACTTGTGGACTCCGGGAAGCCGGCGCTCACGCAAACAGCGGAAAATGTTCCGGGCGGGCCCCTACGCGGGCATATCTGCCGCCGGCCAAGCCGAATGGCGGCTCCCAATCCTAGTGAACGCAGCGAATGTCAGAGAGAAGACCCTACTTCGCAGGCGCCGGTTCACCCAGTTCGCGAAGGGCACTCTCGTAATACGCTCCGCCTGCCGCGCCCGAACCTTTGTGCCGCTGGATGAAGTCGATCAGCCGGCGCGGTGCTCGCACGGAATGAGCCATCGGGAACAACGGAGTCTTTCAGACACCACTGCAGCATTTTCTCGATTTCGATTGACGCGGCTCGCCGCTGTACCTCATTCATGTGAGGCCATGCATATTGAAAGAGAACCACCACGTCCAAATTGTGATGAGTGAGATAGTTCCCGCCCTCGCGCCAGCCGATCGGGTGTTCAAGATCCTTAAGTTCGAGCAGAGTGTTGCCGACTTTGGGCGAGTTTCTGGGGGGAATTCACGCGATCGAGCAGTGGGATATGGTTGCCGCCCTGATCGCGGGAAAAGTGGCCGTCATAAGACGCGTCGAGCCGAAAGAACCATGCGTCATAACATCGACCCCAGCTTCCATCCGCATCTTGTTCGCGCGCTCTCGTTTCCAGCTCGGGATGCGCGAGGCTCGCGCGCAGATCGTCTAACCGGGCGTCGATGCGTTCCGTGTCCACCGTGCTGCCCATGAGCCATCGGAGTTCAGTGACGATTTGGTGCGAACAGGACACATCGCGCATCTCCGCTTCGCGCTTCATCACTTGCTGCTCCAGTTCCCGCACAGCACGAGAGCGCGGGCCCATCAGCGTGAGGTAGCGCGGATTGAAAGCCATCATCTCGCGCCGGACCAGCGCCTTATTCTCCAGGTCCGGCGTTGGGATCTGCGCGGCGAGGCTCATTATTGACGTTAGGAATATGGCGGCAATTCCTGCGGCGATCGGCATTCGGATCGGCATGATCGGTCTCGTGGCGATCGTACCTCCAAGGATCCTGAGTCAGCTGCTGGATCAGATACGCAATTGTCCTGGAAGACATTTTCGCTTATCACTCTAGCAACTTAAGGTTACGGGCTCAAAAATGACCACTGGCCACGAGCGAACTGTGCCTCGGGCCTAAAGAAACGGTTGTCATCCGACAAATTTCTAAGTGAACATGACAGGCTCAGCGACGGCTTTTTGTGCCCACCTCGGGTGCGGCCGCTCAACTTAAGCGGCCGGGACGGTGGAAGTGATTGAAACGCAAGGCACGGTGTGACCCTCCGCCGCTCAACTTGAGCGGCGCCTCCTGGTTTCCGGTCGGTTCAGGCCTATGTCCGGATCAGCCTCTCCATCGCGCTCGCGAACACATCTATCTCGCGCACGGTGGTATAAATGTTCGGCGTGACGCGCAACCCTTCGAAATCCTTGTGAACGATGGCCACGACCAGGATGCCGTGCTGGTTCCAGAGATCCTCGGCCAGCGCGGGAGCTTTCTTGCCTTCGACGGAGACGAGTACCAGGCCGCAGCTCTGTGCGGGATCGGGGCTGGTGCGGATCGTCACATTGGGGAAGCGGGCGAGGCGCTCGGTCCACAGGCCCCGAAGGTAACGCAGCCGGGCGGCTTTGCGCTCGACGCCGATCGACTCATGAAAGGCCAGCGCTTCCGCGATGGCGTTGTGGTTGGCGGCGGGATGCGTGCCGATCTCCTCGAACTTGCGGATGTTGCCGTTCATCGATGGGGGCGCGGCCATCATCGGCCATAGTTTTTCGATTTTGGATTTCCGCACGTAGAGGAATCCGGTGCCGTGCGGCGCCAGCAGCCACTTGTGCAGACTGGTGCCGTAGTAATCGCAATCCAGGTCGTCGTGCTGGAAGGGAAACTGCGCATAGGCGTGCGCTCCATCCACGATGGCTTCGATGCCGCGGCTGCGCGCCATCCGGCAGATCTTCTTCACCGGAAAAATCTGGCCCGTCAGATTGGTGATGTGGCAAAAGTGGATGACACGGGTGTGAGGCGTAATGGCGCGCTCGAATCGCTGGTAGAGATCGTCCAGCGAGGGCGGCGGCGTCGGGAAAGAAATCAGGTTGAGCTTGATGCCATCGCGCCGCTCGCGCTGCTGCCAGGTGGTGATCATACGCGGATAGTCCTGGTCGGTGGAGAGCACCTCATCGCCGGGCTTCAGGTCCAGGCCGAGCTGGACGATTTCGAGCGCTTCGGAAGCATTACGCGTGATGGCCATCTCTTCGGGATCGCAGCCGAAGCTCGCGGCCAGGCGCGTGCGCACACTCTCGATTTCCGGTTCGAGTACCTTCCACATGGTGTAAGCAGGCGCCATATTGCTGAATTCGAGCTCGCGGCGCATGGCGTCCTGCACCACTTTGGGTGACGGGCAGACGCCGCCGTTGTTCAGATTAATAATGTTGCGGTCGACGGTGAAGGCCTGCTGAATTTCGCGCCAGAAGTCTTCGTCGCGGGCCACGTCTTCCGGTTTGCGGCCTTCCAGGGACACCGCGGCGGCTTGCGCCCGCCTCAGGGAATCCGTTTTCAGTGCAGCCAGACCCGTCGCGCTACGCAAGAACGTTCGTCGATTCATCGTTGGCCCTCCCTTGTGGCTATCATTGCATTGTAGTTTCAGGTTTGAGCAGGGTGGGGAGCCTGCCGGCTGCGTGGCCCAGCACGCGAGCCAGACTTAATTTCGCCAGATTGTGCGCAAAGACGCTGTTGATGAGATCTAATTGTGCGCTCGCGACGGTCTGTTGGGCCTGCACAACCTCGACCGTATTGATCACGCCAGCTTGCATGCGCGCGCGGGCCATCTCGAGCGATTCCTGGCCAACCTGGAGATTCTTGCGCGCGACCTCGACCTGACCGGCGGCAGCATCGAGATCGAGATAGACCTGGCGCACCTCGGCTTCGATCTGCCCACGGGTGTCATCCAACTCAGCCTGGCGTTGAGCCAGCACGGCTTCGGCTTGTGCGATGTCGCTGGCAATTCGCCCGCCTTGCCACACCGGAACACTGAGCGTGCCGACCACCATGAAGGTTCCATGAGATTCGGCCGGGTTGGTGCCGATCACCTGGTAGTCGCCGCTGAGCGAAGCCGACGGAAGACGTTCGGCCCGCGCGGCAGCGAGCGCCTTCGCGGCTGCTTCCACCTGAGCCTGGGCGGCTTTGAGGTCGGCGCGCTGTTGTTGGGCTTCGGCCACGGCGTCATTCACATTCTGAACCGTGGGCAGGGTGAAAGGGAAGTTGTCGGTGAGCTGATAGTCGGAATTGGGGGGCAGGCCGGCGAGTCGCGCCAGATTAATCTTCTGTTTGGCGAGATCGTTGCGCAGCGTGATGATCTGCTGCTGCTGAGCGAGGGTTCGAAGCTGGCTCTGGTCCACGTTGAGCCTGCCCAGGACGCCCTCGCCGTGTTGCTCGGTCGATTGGTGAAAGACGGCGTTGGCGGTGTCGAGTTCGGCTTGCGCAGCCTCCACGCGGGCTTGCGCCGCCAGCACTTGCAGATAGGCGCCGGCCACGGCCAGAGTGACCTGGTCGCGCGCATCCTCGAGGCTGTACTGGCTGGCACGGGCGGTAGCGCGCGCGGAACGGTAGTTGTTCAGGGTGGTCAGGTTGGCCACGGTCTGGCTGAGGCTCAACTGGAGGCTGTAGTAGTTGAACGGGCCAACGATGCTGGGAATGTGGAAGCCGGGTACGCTGAAGTGCAGTCCGAATGTCGCCAGATCGATTTGCTCCACGGTTTCGCTGAGACTGCCATTGATGTTCGGCAGCAGAGCGCTACGCGCCGCTTTCGCCTGTGCTCCGGTTTGGCGCACGGTTTGCGCGAGTCCGACCGCGCCGAGATTGTATGCCAAGCCGCGCTGTAATGCCTCTTGCAGGGAGAGCTTGCCGGAAAAGGAAATCTTTGGTGTGCTGCGTGTGCTGCCGGTGTATGGCCCGGAGATCTGCACGCTCGGGTTCAGGGTGTTGACGCTGGTCGTGGTTCCCGATACAGGCTGCTCAATGGCGCCGACCGAGCCGCCCTGGTTGTTGCGGCCCGAGGCCGGCAAGATCACGGCAGACGAACTGCCGTTGGAGGTAGCGCCGCCGGAGGGAAGCTGCGCAAAGACGCTGTCCGCGCCCGCCAGGAGGGTCAAAATCATCATGCCGACCAATGGTTTCATGGCATCTCTCGTCATTTCGAAGTCATCGCCAACTCGCGCATAACGGCTACCAACTGGCGCTGATGAGCTGTGGAAAGCACCGCCAACTGCTGCGCCTCGGCACGCCGCGCGCGCGGCAGGGCCCGGAGGAACAATTGGTCGCCGGCTTGAGTGCGTTGCACCCATTGGATGCGGCGGTCACGGGGGTTGCGCTGCCGGCGCAGCCAGCCGCGGCGTTCCAAGCCGTCGAGCACGGCCACCAGGGAGCTGGGGTCGAGCCCGCACAAGTCGGCAATCTCGTCTGCCGTCAGATGGGCCGGATTGTGCCGGAAGACGTCTCCGGCGACGGGCAACCAGGACGGGATTAAGTTGCTGAGATTATTCGGTCTGCATAATCCGGATGGCCGGGCCCCTGAAACTCAGGTGCGCAATCCC